>NZ_VRKW01000013.1 GCF_009746715.1 Ketobacter sp. MCCC 1A13808 | reverse complement strand
AATGCCACGTCGATCACTCCTGATTGCTCCTGCATCGTTGGGTGCAGGATGAGTTGAACGTGGGTCAATATTCGATGCAAATATGGGACTGAAGTGGGTCACTTTTGGGTGCAAATCAACATTCAAGGCGCTCGTTATGGCGTGGCACTGGATGCAATTCCATCACAATTTTGCGTCGGCGAACTGGAAGCAACTATTGTTGAAGCCTTTGAAAACGAACAGCCCGACGTGATTATTATTGAAGGACAAGGTGCGTTAAGTCATCCTGCTTTTTCTTCCTCCGCGTTTATTCTTCGTGGCAGCTGTGCCAACGGCGTGGTGTTGCAGCACGCACCCGCGAGGCAGCATCGTTGTGATTTTAAAAAAATGCCAATGCCTTCGCCGGCATCAGAAATTCATTTGATCGAGACCTTTTCAGACACTCGGGTTATTGGTTTGACCATTAATCATGAAAACATGAGCGATGCCGATGTAACGGATGCCATTAGCCAATATGAGCAGGATTTGCATATTCCGGTTACCGATGCTTTAAAGCGCTCGCCCGATCATCTGGTGGAGATTGTCGTTGCCGCTTTCCCCTATCTTAAAGCGAAAACGTTGACGGCAGCCTGATGGTTGCGCCAAGGTTAGAAATTGATCTCGACAAGATTTATCACAATGCCCATGAATTGGTGACACGACTCGCTGAACACCGAATTTCAGTGACGGGCATAACCAAAGCGTCTCTCGGTTCGGTGGAAATTGCCAACGCCTTCTTGCAAGCAGGGGTGACTGGATTGGGTGATTCACGGATCGAAAACATCAAGCCCCTTCGTCTTGCAGGGAACCATGTGTTGTTCAGCGATGTGCCGATGACACTGATTCGGTCACCCATGCTGAGCCAGGTAGCACAGGTTGTACGGTTTACAGACATAAGCTGTAACACTGAAATCGAGGTCATTAAACAACTTTCATTTGAAGCACAGAAGCAGAATCGAATCCACCAAATACTGTTAATGGTAGAGTTGGGCGACCTCCGAGAAGGCATTATGCCTGACGACTTGATAGACGTGGTGGGTGAGGTAATCGGATTGCCTCATATCTTTTTAAAGGGTATCGGAGCCAATCTCGCCTGCCGCTGTGGTGTTGTTCCTGATGCTACCAACATGGCTCTGTTATCTGACCTGACTGCGCAAATTGAGTCAGTGTTTAACCTGACGTTAGACGTGGTATCGGGTGGTAATTCGGCCAACCTGCGGTGGGCATTGAGTGCAGATAGCAGAATCGGGCGAATTAATAATCTACGTCTCGGTGAAGCTATTTTACTCGGTCGCGAGACGTTGCGGCGTCAGCCAATAGATGGCCTGAGCACCGATGCCATCAAGCTTGTAGCAGAAGTGATCGAATCAAAAGTCAAACCGTCTCTACCGACGGGTGATATTGCACAGACTGCTTTCGGAGATGCTCAACCCGTTAGTGATCGCGGCTTGGTGAGGCAAGCCATTCTGGCCATTGGCATACAGGACATTGATCCCTGTGGAATGCAAACTCCCACCGGTATTAATGTTCTGGGGGCCAGTAGCGATCACCTTATTATAGAATCTAGCGAAAATAAGTTGTTTGTGGGAGAGGAGCTGGCATTTGAACTTGATTACTGCGCATTAGTTCGTGCGATGACCTCGCCATTTGTTTCAAAGATTTATTCGTCTCGACAAGGAGTTCCACCAGCTTATGCTTTTGGCAAGATGAGATCACAAACATTGATTTAAAACTATATCTACTGGAATGTTGCTGCCATTATTACGCTCTAGTCAGTTCTGTGGCCACACTATCGGCGCAAACTGATATTCCAGAAATGCCAGTAAACGCTTATAGGAAGGCCTATGAGTCGGGTTGGGATTGCCCATCAAAAAAGCGGAAAATTCGTGTCTAAGTTCCTATGGGCCAGATCGGAAATGCGATAGAGACTTTTTGAAAAGCGGCGATCTCATCGGAAAACGCCGCACGCACATGGGACCACAAGGTGAGCGCCAGTTTACTTTGGGCATAAGCCTCGAAGTCGTTAGACAGTCTTACTCGACCGTTTAACGCATTTGGATTGACTGGAGATCGGGCGGCGGAGGAAATATTGATTACTCGTCCGGATGTTCCGATCAACAGCAGTAGTCGTTGGGTCAGCAGGTAGGGTGCGATGGTATTCACCGCGAAGCGCACATCCTGTCGAGCCGGTAATAAAAATAGTTTTGGTCATGATGCTCGGTTTCCTGTGTGGGGGCATCGTCTCGTTTTCTTAAATATTCACAACGACCTTACCCATAGCTTGTCCACTGCTAAGACGGTTGTGTGCCTTGCCGGCTTCTTCGAGTGTAAAGGAGGTCTCGTCGAGCAATGGCTTGAGTGCCCCCGCATCCGCAATTTCGGCAAGTTTTGTCAGAATAGCGCCGTGGTCTTCTCGTTTGTAGTTGTGCAACATCGGTATCAGCATAAAGACGACGTGTAGCGACAAACCCTTGAAATGTGCGGGCGTTAAGTCCAGCTCCAGCATAGATACAGTTGAAACAATCTGTCCGTTTAAGGCTGCGGCTTCGAAGGAATTCGTCATATTGGCACCGCCGACAGAATCGAACACGACATCGAAGCCTTTATCATCGGTATGTGTCGTGACATAGTCTGCGACTTTTTCAGTCTTATAGTTGATGGCTGTGGCGCCATAGTTTTGGATGACTTGCATCTGGTTGGCGGCAGATACGGTTGCATAAACGTCAGCATCAAAGTGCTTGGCTAATTGTACGGCAACATGTCCTACGCCGCCCGTGCCGCCGTGAACCAGTACTTTCTGTCCCGCTGCAACTCCGGCCCGTTGTAAGCCTTCGAACGCAGTAATGCCAACCAACGGCAAGGCCGCAGCTTCACGCATCGACAGTGTCTTTGGTTTATGGGCGATCAAACGGGAATCAGCCAGCATATAATCTGCCAACGCGCCTTGCAGGTCTGCGAGGCCTCCGGCGCATCCGTACACTTCGTCGCCTGGGGCAAAGTGAGTGACACCTTCACCCACAGATTCAATGGTGCCAGCAAAGTCCATACCGAGGATGGCCGGCAGATCAGGGGAAAGGGGCAAATCCTTGCCCATCCAGATTGGTGATATGCCGGTTTGGGGCGACGTTTGAACGGCCCCGCTAACACATAAACCAATCCCCGCAAGAATCGGGTCGATAGTCGATTCACTTTTCATTAAGGTTTCCCGGATTCAGATAGGCAGGATTCTTGGTGGAAATGCTCGATATGAATGTTGCTAGTTTAATTGCTGCGAGGCCCTGTATTAGCCATAAGTCAACGCAGCAATTGGCCCATCGGGCTGTGTGCCAGGGTTTCTGGCGGAATGTGAATCCAGCCGGCAACCGCAGCCAACACCGTTAATAGTTAAATACGAACAGGGGGATTCAACACTCTGCATCAGGATTTATACGGTGATGTGTATTTTCCCATACAAATCGCTTTTTTGCTGAGTGAGCCGATTGCGGATTTCAGTGGAGGTGAATTTGTTTTGACACAGCAAACCCCCAGGGCGCAGTCGAAGGTCTGTGTGTTACATCAAAAGCTGGGGGATATGCTCATTTTTACCACCAGTTTCAGACCGATGAAAGGCGCACTTGGTTTTTATCGGGCTTCCATGAAACACGGCGTTAGTGAGATTCATCGAGGGTGTCGATACGCAATGGGCATCATTTTCCACGATGCAGCCAGTTAAGCGTATGCAGATTAATGGGGTTTTGAATCACAGCGATGTGGATGATCGGGTGTTAAGATCACTTATTCGCTTGGGCAAAGTGTGTTTTGCCGGTAATCGCAGGCTGGGTATTTACGGTCGAATAGACTGTGTGTCCGGCAAACGAATGAGACAATTTGTTAGTCAGACGTTTTGAAAAGACACATCAAAATGCAAATCCGATATTAACGGTTCGGCCCGTAGAAAGTAGAGGTGAGTCTGCTCACTGATTGAATGAATTGCCACCGACAAAGAATGCTATTAGAGCGACTTTGGTCGACGTGTTGTGACGGAAATAACCAAAACGCAATACTTCATAAAAATCACATGGACATGTTCAATACCGATGCAGTAGTATCACGAAATGTGAAGCGACTGCATAGTCATATCTGTCGTTTCATTGGGTTAGGTTCGTGGTGACCAGTTGGTAATTGTGCACTGCGGATCGAAATTAAATAATCTAGGCCTGGAGTTCAAACCAAGTAAAAAGGTTTCGAAGAACATAGATTAATCAACATTCATTTTTTTGTTAACACCAAACCAGTCTGCATCTGACCGCCTGCGCGTGCGCCAGATTTAGCTATTTTCGTGATAAAACAAGGAGCAAAGAAAATGAAAAATGATCGAATCGTTCATAATTTTTATAAGATTCTCGGTATCAGTACGCTAGCCATTGGCGTCAGTATCGGTGCGGCAAATGTGTCAGGGAAAAGTTTGGGCCTAGCGCTGGTGCTGGATGGCTCCGGCAGTATCTCTCCTTCGGATTTCGCGCTGCAAACCGGCGCTTATCAAAGTATTTTCCAAGACAGTTTCTATACCAACTATGTTGCGCCCTCTATGGAAAGCGGTGATTCTCTTTACATGGGTGTGTACCAGTTCTCCACCGGAGTGGTGCGGGAAGTTGGCTACACACGTATAGACAGCGACACATCTGCGTACGCTTTCGGCAGTGAATTTTCCAAAATATCGCAGCAGTATGGTGCAACCAACACGGCGGCGGCCACCAATATGGCGGCTTCGGATTTGGTGGCCAATAAATATACCAATAAGGTAATCGATATCTCCACGGATGGTGTCCCGACCTATGGCGGTAACGCCATTACAGCAGCCAACCAAGCCAAGCAACAAGGTGTGAGGGTGAACGCTCTGGGAGTGGGTGGCATCGATACCAATTTCCTGCAGCAATTCACCAAAGCCGGGGGCGGTTTTTATTCCACAGCACCGGATTTCACAGAGTTCTCAAATGCGTTGTCAAAAAAACTAACCCGCGAAATTAAGAGCAGCGGTAATGCCTCCGCTGTGCCTGAAATCGATGTTGCGGGTGCAACTTTAGGCATTCCTCTGCTCGCGTCACTCATGCTGATTTTTAGAGAGCGCAAACGTAACAGAAGGGTGTCCTCCTGCTAAGCGAAAAATTCTGGCGCGCCTTTCTGATGCAACTCGCGTAGATTCGGGAATGGGCGCCGGTATTTATACAGCCCCGTCATCTTTAGATTGCTCCAGTCGGAAAAAACATAAAATCCATTCGGCGTCGATACGCAACGTGCGACAATAAGCCATAGATCGTTTCCCGGCGTGCCTTTAAAAAACGGACGAATTTCACTTCAACGATACCTTAATGATTGCTACCGACCTGGCTCAGGGCATTTCTCGTCAAAGCGCAACTGAAATTCAATACATCATTTGTGGTGATATAAATAATATAGACGCGTGATTATTTTTATAGGTTGATGGGCTCCATCATGGAAATCAAGCGGGTATCGACTGGAATCAGCAGCGACACCTTCATGAATTCCGTATGTTGGAGGTGTCACCATGAATCAGTGGTTAAAGGTGTTGCTGATCCTTTTTCTGGCCAAGCTGGCTGTTCCTGCCCTGGCGGATTCGACGGGCTCGGCGTGGGCGATTTCGATGGACAATGACCTTTTTGCGCCAACGCGTAGTGATCGCGATTTTACCGCCGGTCTGGCGGTGACTTACACCGGGCGAAAGGGGCTTAAGTACTGGAGTGGGCTCGATAATACCCTGGATCGCCTGGATCGATTCACGCCCTGGGCGATTAACCGATTTCCCGAAAGCAGTATTACACCCTCCATTGAATGGGGTACTTACGGCTTCACACCGGATGAAATTGACCGTCGCGATGTGGTCGAGGGGGATAGACCCTACGCCAGCCTTGTGTATTTAACCAATAGTCGCATTTACTACGTAAATGGCGGTACGGATGCGTGGTCTTCCTCGCTGACCCTGGGAGTTCTGGGCTTGACTCTGATGGAGGCTGCTCAGAGTGCAGTGCACTCGGCGACTGGTAGCGAGAAAGCGCGTGGCTGGGATCACCAGATATCCGACGGCGGTGAGCCTACCTTTCGCTACCAGCTCGCCTATCACGACGATTGGCGCGCCAATACGGCCAAATTGCAGTTTAAAACGACTTACTTTGGATCAGTCGGGTATTTGACTGAAGCCGGCATTGCGCTGTCAACGCGCAATGGACTGATTTCGTCCCCCAGCCACCGCTTTAATCCGGAACTGATTACCTATGGGGAACGTGTTAACGACCTGATATCAACACCGGGTAAAGGGCGGGAGAATTATTTCTGGGGAGGCGTGGCGTTAAAAGCACGGGCCTACAATGCTTTCCTGCAGGGGCAGTTTCGCCACAGTGATCACCGCCTGAGTCATGACGAGGTGAATTACCTGCTTGCTGAAGCCTGGGTTGGCTATACCCTCAGTTTCGCGGGCAACTTTAAATTCAGTTATGTACTTCGTGCCCAGACATCCGAGATTCGCAGCGGGGAAGGGGATCGCGCCATGGTGTGGGGTGGTCTGGTCGTCAGTCAAACACGGTGACTCCCGCTCTCACCGCTGAGTAAACGTGCTCCCTATATTCATTCTCGAGATTGTTAGGGATGGGCACCCGGGGAGTGGGTGACGGGAGTGCGTGCCACGGGCGAAAAGATTTACGTCAGGGTATCCAATTCCTCATTATCATGCAGCTCTCCCTGCGCGCAACGGGTGCATTTGTTCCATTGCAGCTGAACGGTTTCTTCCAGCAGGTTTCGCATCCACGTCAAGCCTGGATCACGGTCCAGCCGGGTATGCCAGATAAGGTAGACGGGCACGGGGTCGATGGCCATGGGAGGGTCTGTTATCCATAGTTCTGATCGATACTGAGTACCGCCGGCTACGACTTCCGGCACCACCGCAATCAGATCGCTGTGCGTAAGCAGTTTTGGTACGGCTGAAAAATGATTGACGGTCATTGCCACACGACGATGTAGTCCCTCCTGCTGGAGCGCGGAGTCGACAATTCCCCGGGCATCGCCTGATTGAGATACCAGCAGGTGTCGCGCCGCCAAATAATCCGCCATGGAAACGGGCGTTCCTGACAGAGGGTGATTCCTACGCATTACCAGCCGAAACACATTGGACATCAGAAAACGCGAGCGAAGACTGCTGTCATGTTGGTTGAGTGGCCCGAGTACCAGATCGACGTTTGCCTCACGCAGTTGGGTCACGACACCGCCCAGGGTGTAAGGCACAGCATATAAGTCGACATTGGGTGCCTGCTGACTCACTTTTTCCAGGAGTGGTAGCCAGAACAGGTCGACCCACATGTCGGCGATAGCTATACGAAACTTGCGTCGCGACTCTGAAGGTTCAAACACGCTGGACTCAACCGCTGTGGAAAGGAAGTGCATGGGGTCCCGCACCTGTTCCCAGAGGCTACGGGCAAATGCGGTCGGTTCAATCTGCCTCCCTTTTTTCACGAACAAGGGGTCTTGCCAGTGGTCACGCATGCGAGCGATGGCATTGGATACCGCTGGCTGGGTCATGGAGAGTCTATTAGCGGCAAGGGTCACCGAGCCTTCGGTCATGATGGCGTCGAATACATACAATAAAGTCAGTTCCTGGGATCTCATCTGGCTTTCCTTCCGCTTCAACTCTCGATTCATCAATAACTATGATGATAGCTATACGAATTGCCAATTATAGTTATGATTTGATTGGCCTCATAGTGGTTCTCGTCACTAACAACCGATGAGGTAATCAACCATGTCTTCCATTCAACATCTGAACGATCAGAATTTCCGGGCATTCATCGAAACTGCCCACCAGCCGGTTTTGGTGGACTTTTGGGCCGACTGGTGCGGGCCATGTAAAGCCATGGCACCGATTCTGGAGCAGTTGGTGGACACATTCGAAGGTAGGGTTACCATTACCAAGCTTGATGTCGATGCCAACCCGGAGACCACTGCTCAATTCAATATACGCAGCATTCCCTCGCTCATTCTGTTTGTTAACGGTGAGCCCGTTGCCAAACACCCGGGGTTTGCATCCCTTAAACAAACACAGGCTTTTATCGAGCGTGAGCTATAGCAATGAATGGTTTTGTCAAACAATTGGTGTTCTTTAAAATGAGGTCGTACGCGTTGCTTAATGAGCAGGGATAATAATTGGTTTGGCTCTACTTGGCTCTACTTGGCTTATCGGCAGGTAGTCAATGCTGGGTATAATTAATAGATCATTCGGTCTGTAGTGCGGATGAACATCAGGTCGGGTTGACTATCGTTTTCCAGCGGTAGGGCAAAGCGTTGCGGACAACATAACCGGCTTTTAGTGATAATCGAATTACTCTGTCGTGGTCTCCGCATACGGCTGCATTCTCGGTTTTCCAAATTATCTCGGCGCTCATGGTCAGAGTAATGATATTGCCTCCCGAAAAATCAAGAAAGAGCAAACCGGCTCGGGGGTCTAACGTCAGATTCCCTACGGTGTTAAAAAAGGAATTGCCGGGAAAGTCGGGAATGATCAGGCGATCACGGTCGTCGAAACCAAGAAAGCCCCGCTGTCCTCCGCGATGGGAAACATCCATGCCCGAATTTCTGTTGGTGTGCTGGCTGGAGAAGGTGCTGGCAATAAAGCAGGTATCGGCGTTGGTAATACATTCTCGCAGAGGACGGCTCCAGCGGTTGACGTATTCGGTGGTGGTTTCATCGTCGCGAGGTTCGGTATGTAGCCGGCGCTGCTGAATATACTGGGGACAATTTCCGAAACTCTCTTCAACACCGATGGTGAAGCCATTGTGGTCCTTCTCTAAAACGGTTCCATTCAAGCGATTTCGGCGCCGGGTTTCCAGATCAATACCGAGCAATCCCACCTGACTGCGGGTATTCAGCTGGGGAAGTGCAGGACCTGCATGACTCATTGGCGACTTGATCGAAAGTAGTTCGGGCGTGGGTGATTGGATAAATCCCGGATCGCCGAACAGCGGATAAGCCCATACGTTTTCGTTCTCATCTTGGCTGCCGGTAATGACCATGGGCAGACTGGCGAAGAACTTCCTGTGTTGATCCAGCATATAGTTGCGGATGACCCGTGGTCCCAGTTTTGACATTTTTTCATTGACGCCAGCCCGGGTTTGCACCATCCGTTCGCCGGGGTGCCAGGTGTCTTGCATATCACTATTCATTTTATTCTCTCAACTCAGGGTAATAAACTCGATTCTGATGCCGCCCGGGATAGTACACATCATATGCAGGGTGTTGGTTTGACCCAGGGGTTCCGGTTTAAACTCGATATTGACGCCCTCATGGTTTTCTAGTTGATTATTCAGCAATTCAAGCGACTGTTTGTTAGCGACCTTGAGCGCGAAATGGTGCAGCCCGATATTGCAGTGACGGTCAAACGGCACCGTTGGACTATCGCCCTTGGCCTGCCAGAGGGTCAGCATTATGGTTCCGTCACTGACAAAAATGGCGGGGTAGTCCGGCTTTTCGCCGACCACCTTAAAGTTAAGCTGCTCGCAAAAGAAAGTAGATGTTTCTATGACGTCTTTGACGGTTAATCCCAGGTGATGAAGGCCTTGAGTGCTTTGACTCATGAACTTTTCCTCCGATAATACATTTTATGACGAGGTGAACAGATCTGTCTATGCTGGGGATTAGGGTAAGTGGACAGATCTGTTCATGTCAAGCGTTTTTAGGTATCATCTGTGCATTCTTTCCTGTCAGGTAAACACTCACGATGCAGCCACGAAAACAGCACCTGATTAATACCGCTTATCGACTTTTTAATAAGCATGGCTATCACGCCACCGGTATTGATCGAATATTAGCGGAGTCAGGGGTTTCAAAGGCGACGCTTTACAAACACTTTCGGAGTAAGGACGAACTGGTTGTAGCGGTTTTACAGCAACGGCATGAGCAATTAATAGATAGTGTTGGCCAGTCGCTTGAGCATGCCAGAGCAAGCAACCAGTCAACGGCGCTGGTGATCTTCGATGTAATGAACGAGTGGTTTCGAAGTGATCAGTTCTTCGGCTGCAATTTTATAAATGCCAGTGCAGAATACGCGTCAAAGGGGCACGCGGTGTATACACTCGCCGCAGAACATAAAGCGGCGATACAGAGCCTGATTCAACAAGGTCTGGATGGGGTATCGGGTAAGCGCAAACGAATTCTCATGGCGGAGCAATTGGCTCTCCTGGTCGATGGTGCCATTGTGCGCGCTCACACACGGGGCGATCGTGATGCCGCGCTACTGGCGAAAAAAATAGCGACGCAGTTATTAGGTTCACAGTAAGACATTTTTATCAAAAAGCCTCTTTTCCTCCATCCCCGTTCACGGCACAGCCGCACTGGAGTTGTTTACAGAGTGCATGGTTGCGTAAATGACCGAGCGCGATCAGCGAAGCACCCAATAACACCGCTATTTTTTCCCCACTATCGCCGAGCCATTCATGGCCAAGAAGCGCAGCCAGGGTAAGCATCGCAAGGCCTGGCACACCCATAGCCATAACCGTTATATTCCGATGACGTTGGCACCCCAAGGTCAACGCGAAGAGGCTGGTGGGTAGTACTGCTACCAGCATCCACTGGTGAAAGCGCTGGTCGCCCACCGTGCTGGCAGCTAGCGCGGGTAGCATGACCAGGGCGATTGGTAGTAGTAAACAATGCACGGCACAAACCAGGGATAGACTGATGGCTGCCTTATCGATGGCGGTTGAAACGATTTTCACATTATCACCTTGTTATTAGCGGTATTTGATTGCCGTTAGATCACTGTGGGTAGTTATGGCTGTTGTACTGATAAGGCGATTATTCTATTAAATAGGATATGATGCAACATATCATTATTGCCGTGGCTTCTAATTATGCAGGTTGCAAATATCTGTGCTCGCAGCCTCTCTGATGTCTGGGGGTTCAATCAGTTGAATGGGCAGCCGTGTATGGGTGTGTATGGGTGATACCAGACTTTAAGGTTGGGTGTTAGCCATGTATAGTCATGCCAAAACACGATAGTTAAATTTTTGGGGTTAGGGGATTGTACAATGAAAGGATCATTAGGATATTACCGGTTTATTTTATTCTGGCTCGTTTTGGTATCAACGCAGGTGTCTGCTGAGAGCTTTAAATGGCTGCAACAACCGAGCGCACAAAACTCCGGGGATGTTGAACGGATTTATTACTATGATGATGCCATTTATGCGGTGGGTCGCACGGGCTGTATAGATGCGGATTGTTCGGGCCTATTGGCAAAATATACCCTCGGTGGTGAAATTTTGTGGCGACGGGATTTTAAGCTTTATGCCGACACGGAAGCGTTCGATATTACGGTTGATGAGCATGGTGTATTTGTCGTCGGGCGCTCTGCTGAGGGACCGTCCTCGCGTTCAAGAGCATTTGTCGCCCAATACACTCACGACGGGAACGCAGGTTGGCAGTACACGAATGAAGTTGATTCACACAGTGCCTGGACAATCACGCATGATAGCAAGGGCCTTTATGTGACCAGCGAGTACAATTTTGATGGCGGTATACAACTGCTATCACATTTGGACTTCGACGGTAATCTTGTTTGGACTACACAGGTGGCAAGTGTTTTTGTTTATAGAGCCATAGCTGCAGACAACAAAATTTACCTATCGAACGGCAATAAAATGTCGGTATTTAGTACGGATGGCACAGCATTGTACGAATTCCCGTTCGACCGAATCGAAGAAATGGTCTACGACAATGGCTTTTTTTACTGCATTAGCCGCGATACGGTTTTTAAAATAGATGAATTGGGCAATACAGTGTGGGAACAAACGTTTTTCAAGAAAGTCCGCCATACTCGTATAGTTGATATTACGTTGGGAAAAAACGGTATTTGGGTCGCCGGCTTTACCAATCACACTCCGGAGCCTGATGTCGGCAAGGAAAACGGCATCCGGCTGGTTGAATATAATTTGCGAGGTCAATTCAAAAACGACTGGTTTCTTCCCGATGCAGGCACACCTATACCCAGCTCCGTTGTCTTTAATAATGGCAACCTGTATTTGGGAGGGACTGACTTCCATGGCGACACTGGGTTTGTGGCGCAGACCTCCGAATTGGATCTGCTTCAAGCACAGGTTCGCTCGTTGTCGGATGCGGATGGCGATGGCTACCAAGACTTGGTTGTATTATCGAACGATTTGGGCTCAGGCAGGGTTCTGGCAAATGTGAAATCCATCGGTTCCACCACCGGGCTCGATCATCAAATTCAATTTACAACGGCTCTACGGCCCGTGGATTTTGCGATTACTCCCGATCTGAACGCCAACCTGAGCCCGGAATTGGCCGTTGTAAGTGCGTTCGACGGGACGGTAGAAGTGAGAGATAGCCTTAGTGGCGCCTTAATCAGTGCAGTGCCTTTCGATACCCGTTTTTTACCAAGTAAACTGCGTGTATTGCCCGATGAAAATACAAACGGGACGCCTGAATTAGCCGTGCTCGAGACACACCAAAGCAAGAGCCGGGTGCAAATAGAGATCCGTGATAGTGTAACTACGGCATTAATAGCTAAAATCCCTTTTAACCCGACGTTCAATCCAAAAGATTTTACGTTGCTGCAGGATATAAACGGGGATTCAATAAGCGACTTTGCTTTATTATCGACAAGCCCGGAGAGCCAGTTTAGTAAATTGGAAATACGTGACAAAGGCGGGGTTTTAATTAAGAACGTTTGGTTGGGCGATACCTATGATTCATCGCAAATTATTCCATTACCGCCAACGTTAGACAGCCAGGCTAGTTCAGCAACCGAAGTCGCGGTTTTACAAGCTAAATTGAACGGCGCCGGTGTTAGAGTTGCGATCGCTGACCCACTGGCAGGTAACGTTGTTCGAACCATTGGTTTTAACGAAAGTTTTGATTCCATAACGGCGAGGGCAATAGCGGATGTTGATGGCAATGGCGCGCCTGAATTAGCCGTTTTTGGAAAAAGTACTTTAGATGGCCAGAACAAGGTTGAAATACGTGATTCATTATCAGGCGAACTGATTGGCAATTTATGGAACTGGAAGTCGTTGACGCCAATGGATATTACAGTGATACCGGATGTTAATGGCAACTCAGAACCCGAGATCGGTATTTTCAGTGGGGAAGCCGCCGACAATGACCCTGAGGATTTCGATTTTACTGTTCTTATTAAAGATACATTAACCGGTCAGAAATTGGATCAGATCGACATTCATCTCTGAAACGAAGTGGGGCGGTATCAAAACAAGTGTTAGATTATTTGCAGCCCGGAATGGTGGGCTTGGTCTTGCAGGCGAGCTCAGTGGCTACGGCCACGTCTGCAAGATAATACAGCGATGCGAAGCCCAGCTGTTCTCGGCCTAGATTGTGGAAAACCAGACCCAGGGCGATGTCGCCGGCACTGAAGTGGCGTTGGTTTTTAGCGAAATATTGCGCGGCCTTTTGGACTGCCGGGTCGCTGATGATTTGCGATACCCGGCCGACACCACCGTGGTACGCCTGAATTAATAACAATGAATAAAGTTGATCGGATTTGTTTTTTGGTAAGTGCTTAAACACCTGGTCAAACACCGGTTTTAAATTACGGTGGTTTTGCTCCATGAGTTTTAGTGCGCAGTCGATTTGTGCCATGCGGTGAAAATGGAATTTTTCTGACAGACCGCAATCCTTAAGTGCGGCTCTGGACAGTTGCATAATGCCGCGGGCATCCGCTGCTGAGTGCGCTGTCTTTTGGCCTCCGCTTTCTATCAGGGTTTTGCCGGCGAGCGTCGCCAGAATCGAGGGCGGTAAACTGATGCGGCCCTGGTTTAAACGCTTTTTATAGACGATGCTGATGGCTTCATGCAGCGATACCTTGTTATGGGTGTCGCCAATTCGCATGCCGTCCCAGGTTCCCCAAAGCCGTGCACTTTTATCTCTGCCAAAGTAACGATCGAGTGACACCGCCAATTGGGCATCCGGTTGATTGCAGCTAAGTGCGAATGGATAGCCGGCTACATCCGGTGCTCCCATAACCCACACGTTGGCCTTACCGCTTTCAGCCAGATTCTTACGCTCCCGATTGAGCTTGATCTGGGTCGCTTCCGAGCTGCCGGCATCATTCACGTAACCCAAAAACGTAGCACTTTTGTCAAATAAGATATGACGTTCTTTGTTCCCGCAAAAGGATTCACTGTTTAAGACCCAGCGACGTATCGTTTTTAAATTATAGAATGCGCCTTTACTCACCCAGTAAGGGCTGTCTCTTACTACCTTCTGCCACTCGTTTTTCTCGGCCGATTGACCAAGAGCGTTGGTAGCAGAGCACAATGTCAGGCAGAGTACGAGCAGCCCCGTTAGCCAGTGTTCGTTGTTGCCTGCCGCCTCGGCAGAAGATCGCTTGAGCTGGTAAAAAGTCAGTTGTATACCCGTTCTGGTGTGGTCCAAGAATGTGGGTTTTATGATATCGGTTGTCGGGCCCTCTGGGAATCAGGTCGCGGCCTTTTTCTACAAGCAGCTATACCTGAATTTGTCGTCTAAATTCAGGGGCAATATCAAAGTGCTAAACTGCATATCAATAGATTGAGTACACAGGGCGTTGCGTTTTGCTTCGTTATTGACATATCTATTCTGATATTCCGCGTTAAAAACAGGCTTGTTTTGCGCAATAAAAGGCGACAGTAGCTCGCACTCGTTGTATTCAAAGCATTGTTCATTCACTGCGTAGTCAAAGTGATTTACCAATGCAGCCACTTGATCAAGATTATTTTTTAAACCGATAGCCAATCCTCTGGCGTGAGCAAGTTTCGCAAGCGATTTGTTGTATTTCAGTTGGTCCTGGGCCGTGAAATTAATGCCGGTTCGATTGCTATAGCCATCAACGTTGTCTGGTTCAACGCCATCGCAGCCTTTTTGTTTGGCGATATCCAGGCGATTTTTCATAATCGTAAGCACTTTATCCGATCGGATATCCAGCCAGCGTTCACCAGGCCAACCATCCAATGGGCGACCAAGGTCTGCGTCCGCGAATTGGGTTGCGTCTGGGCGCCAATCTTCATAAGACCCCGCTGAAAAATAGCAAATGACTTTTTTACCGGAGGATTTTATTTGCTGGATAAGCCCGGGCGATGTGTCAAATAAATCGATGTCATAAATATCAACCTCGTATTCAGTATTAATGTCACCCGATAACTGCCATTGCCACGTAGCTAAAACCGACGGGCGATACCATGTTGCGGTTACTGTGTCCTCTTCGACTGATGTATCTTCTTCGGGCGGGACCGGATCACGTTGTTCTGTGTCGGTGGTCGACTGATCCTCAGCGGTATTTGTAGTCGTGCTTGATCCCGCGTACATCATTATAAGTGATAACAGTCCTAACAGAAATTCGTTCAAAGTCTTTCCCCCAAAAACCTGATCAGCCAGATCATGGATTCATTTTCATTGGTTTTAATGATGAGCCAAAAGGTGTTCTGTCGATTTCTGGCAGGAGCGTGTTATAGCGATAGAGTTGCGTTCCGTCTTCTGAAAAAAAGCGTTCGGGTAACGCACCAACACTGCCGAAGTTACAGGTTCTCGATTCTTTGGCGCACTTTAGCACCTGTTCGTTGACTGACTCGTCCATGCCAAAAATATAATCAGCATGCAGAGTGCTCATAGGCGCTGCATTATTCATTGCATCGGATGCGAGGTAGGGGTTGTTGCCCACAGCATTAGCATCGAAGTTGATAATGAGTTGGGGCGTTGGGAAGCGGTAAGGGTGACTTGAAGGGCATTCTACCTCATTGCTGCTGGGACCGCCCGGGTAGGCAACATGTGAATTGACAACGGATGCAGCTTTGCCGGGCATGTCGCGATAGCTGAGTATCGGATTTCCCTTGCGGGTACCATTCGTGGTCGCAACACAGGAGGGGAAGTGCATTATCAAGTTGTAATTGGGTTTACCGTCTTTTGTTCCCCGGTTAATTTTAAAATGGGAGTCACTTCCATTAAGTGTCATTTTCGAGGCCAATACTTCTAAACCCTGGGGCACCACTTGCAATAGGTTGTATGCGTTACCCGCCATAAATGTCTTGTAGTAGATAAACGTAGAACTAGGGACAACTGCTTCATCCTTATCATTGAAGAGCGCGGGTATCCATAAACCGGATCGGTAATTTGTGCCACCTAAACAGGAGCTTTTTCCGCTTGTGGGGATGCTGTCCTGATTTGAGTAGGCGTCTGTTTCCGTGTTGCCCATAAACATGTGCAGATGGGCTTTGCCAGGTTGACCGGGATAAATGATCGGATCGTCATAGGAGAAGTGGCTAACGGTACAATAGATTCTGTTGCCATGATTGCTCCGGGGAACGGTGTCGCCCACCACGTAGTCCGATTTGCCGTTACTGCCTATTGTCCAAACCACTTTGTCTGTTGGGTGTGTATTATCAACGGGTTCACTTGGGTCCGCCGGTTCACTTGGGTCTACCGGGTCAACAGGAACCACTGGGTCATCCGGGGTCACCGGGTCTGCTTGTTCAAATGAAATGTAATAGTCTTGCTGACCGGTCCATCGCCACGGGTTTTTCCAGCTGACTATTTTGAATTTGCAAATGCTGGTAGCGGACATAGGATTGATCGTGAATTCAAATGGCGGCCGCTCATCGGTTTGGGTTGCGCTACCGCATTCTGTGTTTTGTGGTTCCAGGCGTAATTTGTCGCTGCTGACAGCTGGATTTACCTTTATACGAAGCGCATTAGCATAAACCATTGAGACTTCGTTACTAGTTGACGATTCCAACAGCTCTCCGGTTTTCTCATTGAAAATAGCGATCGAAGCATAGGTTGGCAATGCAGCGCTTGCCGACGCAATTGCGACCCCCAAAGTAAGCGCACTTTTTTTCAATGTATGAAAGTAATCACTGGTCATATCCGTATCCTTTTTTAATCTTTCCTTTAATGCAGTGTTTGCCGTTGTGCTGTTGAACGAAGCAGTTGAAGCGCGATGGGTTCATGTGTTTAGCTGGTAAAGGGTTATATATTAACCGTGTGTGATTTCTATTCTTTGACTCGGTTGGCATATTCGGATTTATTAGCGCTTTGTATTGGTAGCCTATCTAAAGCGCCATATTGGGTTTATAGTATGATCAATTTTATCTGTCATGAAACTTGGGAGAATTAGGTGAACATTCGGATAGTGAAATCAATATTCCCCGGGGTTGCCGTTCTCTGCCTGCTCGGTGCCTCTTCAAACAGCGTCGCGATGTGCGATAATTTATTGGACTTCGAACCACAAAAATTGCGTTCTGATGAGACGATCAATTTTTGTGAGCGCTTTTCCGGAAAAACGTTGTTGGTTGTGAACACCGCTAGCCGGTGTGGCTTCACTCCCCAGTTTAAAGAACTGGAATCCCTCTACCAGAAGTACAAAGATCAAGGTTTGGTTGTCATTGGTTTTCCATCGAACGACTTTAAACAAGAGTTGGCGGACGAGGAAGAAGTAGCGGAGGTATGTTACATCAATTATGGAGTCACCTTTCCCATGGTCTCTGAAAGTTCGGTAAAAGGGGAGCAGGTGAATCCGTTGTTTAAACAGCTCATTGCCAAAACGGGCGAATCACCTGCCTGGAACTTCAACAAATACCTTGTCAGTGCGGATTTGAAAACCGTGACCCATTACGATTCTTCAGTTACACCTATGGCAAGTGAACTGGAGTCAGACCTTGCAGCACTATTGCGATAATGGCGGCTGAGTTAGCGAATCCGACGATATCACCTGGTTAACAGTCTTGTTGTTCTCACTTTCCCGACTATTCTAACGCCGGGGGCGTACCCGGCCTGTAAATTTTACCCCCATCTAGCAATGCGCTACGGATTTTCCAGGTCTCGTAATGCTGTCCAGATTGGTTGAATTGCAGCCAGCCCGAGCGGCACAAATAGAGTTACCTTGGTTTCGAGGTTATTCGAGCGGGATACTCAACGTTATCGTCTTTTTGGTAGGGTTTTTTGGGCATTGATTGTCTATATGTTTTGCGTTTTATTTTAGTCATCTGTTAAGTTCCTTTGGTAAGCTCCAAAGAAAAATCAATCATTCGTCATCACCTATCCGGCGACAGGGGCATTGTGCACGATAAAAAAAAGGGGAACATATGACAAACTGGATTGTAAGCACCCAAAATTCTTCACTCACTATCCGCCCGCTGGCGGCCGCAGTCGCGTCTTGCCTTAGGCGCACCGTTAAAAGAACGGTTCCGGCGACCGGACTGGCACTCATCCTGGCCACCCCAGGTATGGCGGCCACCTACCAGGTCATTAATACCAACGACGCCGGGCCGGGGAGTTTACGTCAGGCCGTGGTCGATGCCAATGAGAACGCCGGGACAGACCAAATTAGTTTTGATAGCTCAGTCAGCGGTACGTTGAATCTGGTTTCGGGCCCGCTTGAGTTGCTTGATTCTGTCTCGGTCAAAGGACCGGGCCAAGCGCTATTGACCGTCGATGCCGGTGGCAGCTCTGAAATATTTGTCGTCAGTGATTCAGCACCGGTTAGTGCGATTGAGGTGAGCGTATCCGATCTGACCCTGAGTAACGCGACCACCGCTATTCTTGCAGAGGTCGGTTTCATGGATCTTGCTGTGACGGTGACCGACAGCACCATATCAGGCAGTGTGGAGAATGGCGTCAGCGTATCCAGTTATTTTGCAGAAAGTATGTTGCGCGTCAGTAATTCCACACTGTCAAAAAACGGCAGCGACGCGATCAGTGTTGCAGGTAGCCCCTATTCGGGTGGGAATGGAGCCGTGCTAGAAGGTGTCGCACTGTTAGATAACGGCGGGGCAGGCGTTGACAACTCAGGCGCCGGAGTAAAAATATCCAACAGCGAAATCAGGGGCAATTCAATCGGCTTGTTGGGTGGTGCTGCCCGGAATTATTTTGGCGGCGGTTTCAATATTACGGACACGATAATTGCCGATAGCGAAGAGGAGGGTGTCGTTCTTGGCCATTCGGATCATCTGAATCTTGAGCGTTCCTCCATAACCGGTAGTGGCGGGGCTGGTGTGGTAGCCAGTAATTTTTTCGTCTCTGCCACCATCCGTGCCAGCACGATCTCGGACAACGGTGAAGGGGGAGTGGATTTTGGTATACGTGACAACGAGTTAACCATTGCTAATTCCACTCTCTCTCAGAATCGCAATGGCTTTGGCGTACGTTTTTATAGCTATCAAGGCAATGCGTCGATCCAGAACAGCACCATCACCGGTAATGGCTCCGGAGGTGTTTATGGCGACGGTATAGAGAGTGCACTGGAGGTCAGCAATTCCATTATTGCAGGTAATGGCTCAAGCGGCGGAACGGATCTTTCCGGGGAGGGGGCGTTTACCGTTCATCATTCCTTAATCCAGCAACCGGGTGACAGCCGTGTCTTCGAGTCCGCTCCAGGCAGCAATATTATCGGTGAAGATCCTTTGCTTGGCCCCTTGCAGGATAATGGCGGATCGACCCTGACCCATGCGTTGCTTGTTGGCAGTCCGGCAATTGATCAAGGTGAAGATGCTACTTGTCCCGAAACCGATCAGCGCGGCGTAACCAGACCCCAGGACGGAAATGCAGACCGCCTTGCGATCTGTGATATGGGGGCCTATGAAGCGGCAGCGGGAACCGGCGCTAACAATGGCCGCGGCTTTATGGGTGATTTTGTTTGGCGGGACGATGACGGGGATGGTGTGCAAGACCCTGAAGAGCCGGGCTTGGCTGGTGTTGTAGTTAACCTGCAAGTGAACTGCGATCCCGGTCAGCTTTTGACAACGGTGACCGATAGCAATGGCGCGTACCGTTTTGACGGGTTAGCCACTGGTAACTATCAGCTGCAATTTGTGAAACCGGTTGGGTATAGATTCAGTCCTGCCGTCGCTGCGGGCAATTATTTATTGGATAGTAATGCCGATCCTGAGACCGGGCTGGATCGCTGCCGGTCTGTCAGGGAAGGGTTGATCCGCCCGGCACTGGATGCGGGCTTGATTCCCGATTCGATGGGAGGTGGCAGCAACAGTGGCAGCGGTGCAATTGGGGATTTAGTCTGGCGCGACGTTAACGGCGACGGCAAACAGGATCCTGGTGAACCGGGTGTGCCAGGTGTCACCGTAAACTTGCTAGTGGGTTGTGACCCCGCGACATTGTTGTCCACCACGACAGACAGCAACGGTGCGTTCCGTTTCTCCGGGTTATCGGTAGGCCGCTATCAGTTGGAGTTCGTGCAACCAGCGGGCTATACCTTCAGCCCATTGATTGCAGCTGAAGACTACACCCAAGACAGCAACGCCGATCCTGCCTCCGGCTTGGACCAATGCCGTTCGCTGGCGGAGGGCCAAACGCGCTCGGGGCTGGATGCAGGGCTGGTACCCTGACTGGTGCGAGGGAAACGCAGTTGTCATGCAGACCTCGTAATCTGTTTGCTAACCCATAAATTTAAGGATGTTTTTCATGGCCAGACGGCGTGTTAACAGCTCTCTATTTTCAATCCATCCTCTAGCGGCTGCCGTTGCTGCTAGCCTCAGGCGTACCGTCAGAAACGTGGCGCCTGCGACAGGGCTTGCATGCATTCTGGCGGCCCCCGGGTTTGCTAACGCAGCGACCTTCCAAGTGACCAATATCAACGACGCAGGCCCAGGTAGCCTGCGGCAAGCGGTGCTCGATACTAACGGGAACCCGGGTGCAGACGAGATCGTCTTCGATGCTTCGGTCAGCGGCACGCTGAATCTGACTTCGGGGCCGCTGGAGCTGGTTGATTCGGTTGCGGTGACCGGGCCGGGCTCGGGGGTTCTTTCTATTGATGCGGGCGGCAGTTCTGATATCTTTGTCATCAGCAATTCCTCAGTTAATCTTGAGCCGGATTTACACTTCGCCGGCCTGACTCTTTCCCATGCCACCCGCGCGATTTCCGCGTCTTTATATATGGTGCGTCCTGCGGTGACCATCGACGACTGTATCCTCTCCGGCAATGTGGAATCGGCCATATTTATGTACGGTTATAATGGCGATATTAGTGTGAACGCCAGTAACTCGGAATTGTCCGGAAACGGCGGCCACGGGATACTGATACAAAGCACCAGGTATGCGAGGCCCTCTGAAGTAGTCGTTGAGGATGTAATTATTTCCGGCAATCAAGGCTATGGTGTAGCTGGCTTTAATTTGGATATTACGGCCGTCAGAAGTGAAATTAGAAGTAATGCGATAGGCCTGTTTTCCAGGGGGCAATGGGATACTGTGAACAACGATCTGGACGTTAAGGACAGCGTGATAGTGGATAATGAAGGTAACGGCGTAAGCCATATAGGTTGGGGGAGTTTGAACCTGGAAAATTCGACGATCACTGGGAACGGCAAAGCCGGTGTATTGTTAGCTTCTTTAAATTCCAGCGTGAGCATCAGCTCCAGCACGATCACCGGAAATGGCGCTCACGGCGTAAACTGTTCAGATTTGCGCGATCGTAGTGAGCTCAACATCAGCAACTCCATTATTGCAGGCAATGGAGTGGATATGGGCAGTGATCTATCGTCTTGTGATACCCTTTATTCCCTCCATCATTCCTTGGTCCAGAATCCGGGTGCAGCGGATATCGTGGACACCCCTTCGGGTTCTAACATCGTCGGCGTAGACCCGCTTCTCGGCCCCTTGCAAGATAACGGTGGTTCGACATTGACCCATGCGCTGCTAGACGGCAGTCCTGCTATTGATCAGGGCGACAATGCGACCTGTCCCGACACCGACCAGCGCGGCATAGCCAGACCGCAGGATGGAAATGCGGATGGCCTTTCGACCTGTGATATGGGCGCGTATGAACGTGAGGCAGCAACCGGCCCCAACAATGGCAGTGGCGTGATCGGTGATTTTGTGTGGCGGGATGACGATGGCGACGGCGTGCAGGATGTCGGAGAGCCTGGTTTAGGTGGAGTCGTGGTCAATCTGCGGGTGAACTGCGATGCCGCAGTGTTACTTACGACCGTGACGGACAGCAGTGGCGCGTTTCGGTTTGAGGGCTTGCCCGATCAAAATTATCAGTTGGAATTTGTGAAGCCAGCCGGTTATACGTTCAGTCCGTTAATTGCAGCAGGTGACTATCGGATTGACAGCAATGCCGATCCCGCAACTGGGCTGGATCAGTGTCGCTCGCTGGGTGTAGGGCGAAAGCGTTTGGCATTGGATGCCGGATTGGTACCTGAAATCGCGGCAAATGGCAGCGGTTTTATTGGGGATTTTGTGTGGCGCGACGAGAACGGGGACGGCAAGCAGGATTCCGGTGAGCCGGGTCTGCCCGGGGTCACGGTGAATGTGCGGGTAGGTTGTGATCCGTCGACGGTCATTTCAACGACCACCGACAGCAACGGCGCGTATCGTTTTGACGATTTGCCGGCGGGGGAGTATCAATTAGCCTTCGTCAAACCCGCCGGTTATACCTTCAGCCCGAAGATTGCCGCTGGTGATTACACCAGGGACAGTAATGCCGATCCGATCACGGGGCTGGATCAATGCCGTTCATTGGATGAGGGCCAAAGCCGTCCTGGGCTGGATTCGGGGTTAGTGCCCTAATTGACCATGACCCAACAGCCGAGATACTGAATACAGGAATGACTTTGATGTCCAACCCATCAGCGGACCCGAGCGGCCCGCCGTTACGCAGCGTCTTTACCGCCAATCTGCCGGAGATCTTCAGGCAATTAGGCATTAGTCTGGTGGTGTCGACCTATCAGGCCGGTAAAGTAATCCTGGTACGTCACGATGAAGTTGCCGGTGGGATAAATACCCACTTTCGGGATTTCGAAAAACCCATGGGTATTGCGGTCAAGGGCAATCGCTTGGGTATCGGAGGTGCGAACACGGTTTGGGAATACCGCAACGTACCGGCGGTGGCCGCCCGGCTTGAACCACGGGGCAAAAACGACGCTTGCTACCTGCCGCGTCATATTCACATCACCGGTGATATTGATATTCATGAAATGGCGTGGGCAAAAGACGACCGGCTGTGGTTAGTCAACACCCGCTTTGGTTGCTTGTGCACGCTGGATGTGGATCACAGCTTTTACCCCCGCTGGCGCCCACCGTTCATTTCTGCCCTTGCCCCCGAGGATCGCTGTCATTTAAACGGGCTGGCGATGGTGGATGGCGAGCCTCGTTATGTCACCGCGTTGGGTGAAACCGATACCCACGCCGGTTGGCGGAGCAACAAAGCATCCGGTGGCATTTTGATGGATGTAGCCAGTAATAAAGTCGTTTTGCGCGGTCTGTCCATGCCTCATTCGCCCCGTTGGTATCGTGGTAAATTGTGGGTGCTGGAGTCGGGGCAAGGATCACTGGTTACGGTGGATACCGTTAAAGGCACTTGGGAAACCGTGGCCAAGCTGCCTGGTTTTACCCGCGGCATCGACTTTATCGGGCCTCTGGCTTTTATCGGTTTGTCTAAGGTGCGCGAGAGTGCCGTGTTCAGTGGTATACCCATCGTCGCTGATTTGGCCGAGCGCATCTGTGGTGTCTGGGTGCTGAATATTGAAACCGGCGAAGTTCTGGGATTTTTGCGTTTTGAATCCGGCGTAGAGGAAATATTTGCAGTTCAGCTGCTGCACCACACCCGCTTCCCCGACATGCTGGAGTGGAACGATCCGCTGTTGGGTATTTCCTATGTGTTGCCGGATGAGGCATTGGCCGAGGTCGTTATGCCGAGCGAAGCCGAGCTGGCAGAACGCCCCCAGACTTATATGACAAGAGGACTGGAGCGTTTCCGCCAAGGCGACTATGAGCAGGCCGTGGCTTGCTTTCGTGAGGTTCTGAACCGTGAACCCGGATACCCCGATGCCACTTACAGTCTGGGTGTTGCGTTAGCCGAAACAGGTGCACTGCAGGAGTCGCTGGACTGTTTGTTGAGCGCGCTTGCAAAGGAGCCGGATCGAGCCAAGATACATCACAGCCTGGCCAATCTTTACAGCCGCCTGCGACAACCAAGGGAAGCTATTCGCGCCGCCGGGAAAGCTATTGAGCGGCAGCCCGACCTGGCAGCAGCCCATGTCAGTCTGGCTGTCATGCTGCTGCAGAGCGGTAATTATAAGCGGGGTTTCGACGAGTATGAGTGGCGTCTGAAGACAGGCCAGGTAGCGGTATTGCAGTCTCCGAATCCGCGGTGGGATGGTGCAGCCGTTGCCGAAAAAACGGTGTTGCTGTATGTCGAAGGAAACGACGTCAGGCACGGGATTCTGCTTGCCCGTTATGTGCCGAAGGTGCGATCTTTATGCGCAAAGCTACTGATTTTGTGTAGCGATGATTTGGCACCTTTGTTAGCGGTAATACCCGGCGTCAGCGAAATCCGTCATCCTGGCTCGATTTCGGTAGCAGATTATGATGTGCACGTATCCATAGACAGTCTGCCGTTGTTGTTTAATACCACCCCTGAAACGATTCCTGACTTATTCCCTTATATTGACATCGAGACACTAAAAAAACGCAAAAACACAGAGGCGTTACGGCTCCCTGATCGAACTGCTGATTCGGCGCTTGATCCTGCACCCGTGCGTAAGGTTGGCGTGGTCTGGTCCCCTCAGCCGGGGGCAGACGGCGATGGTCATGTGGCGTGCCCCTTTGACGTGTTCCAGGCGGTATTTACTGTGCCGGGCATCCAGTTTTATAACCTACATTCCTGTGATGATTCGGAGCTAACCGCGACTTTGTCCCGGCTGCCGGTTGATGACGTCGAGAGCAAAATAAAAGATTATGCTGATCTGGCCTTGTTGATCGATCAGATGGATTTGCTCGTCGGCGTGGATTGTCCGGCAGTACATATTGCCGGTGCACTCGGCAAGCCGGTTTGGGTTCTGCAAGGTGACATCTCAAGCTGGTATTGGCCAACCTTATCCAGTAGCACTCCCTGGTATCCGCAGGCTCGGTTATTCCAACAACCGCAACCGGGTGACTGGAAGGGGCTGATTCGCGAGGTCAAGCAAGCGCTTTCGCAATAGCGGTTGAATCTGGTATCTTCGGGCATGTGGTTTGTGGCGTTGTCGTATAACCTCGTGTATCCATTGAGCTAACGCAATTAAGGTTTAAGTAATGCCGGATTATTTCCCTTTCATACTGTTTGCTGTGATTGTCCCCATAGCCTGGGGCATCAGCACCTATAACAAATTCATCAAGTATTTAAACATGATCGAAGAAGGTTGGAGTATCATCGACGTGGCTCTGAAGCGACGTGCCAGCCTGATACCGAAACTCATCAGCGCGGTGGCGGGCTACAGTCAGCACGAAACCGACACGCTACAAAATTTAACCGCCCAGCGCAGGGAAAGTAACGATCGCGATGAGCGTACCAAAGAAGAGCTGGAAGTCACACGTTCACTGGGTAGCTTACTGGCCGTTGCAGAGAATTATCCGGATCTGAAAGCAAGTAACAATTTTCTGGAACTGCAAAAAACACTCAATGAAGTTGAATCCGATATTGCGGATGCCCGCAATAATTTTAATCGCCGGATTCGCCTGCTTAACACCAAGGTGCAGCAATTCCCAAGCAATCTTATTGCCGGGATATTCAAATTCAAACGCGATGATTATTTCCAACTGGACCTTGCCACCGAGCGTGAATCTCCCAGCACACCCTGGGATAAATAAGTCGTTCGGCAATAGATAAGAACTCGATCCCCGTGCCGTGTGGCGGCGATTGTTGCATTTAAATTGATTCGAATTCAGCTCTAATAATTAAAATAGAATAAAGGGCCGTGCCATGAAAATACTCGGCGATGCGAGTTTCGCAAGCCTGAATCAGATGTTCGCTAATATCGCTATTTGGTCATACCGCCACAAATGGCAGGTGATGCTGATGTGCTGCGTGGCGTTCGGTGCTTGCGGGTACTTGGCTCAAAAAGTTCGAATGGACAATAGCTTTGAGGCTTTTTTTGACGAATCGGATCCGACCTATAGCGCCTATAACGTATTTCGGGATAATTTTGGCTCTGATGAAATTATATATATTATGTTTGATGCGTCAGATTCTACGCATGGCGTTTTTAACGAACAGATTATTAGCAAAATAGATCGATTGGGTAAAGCCATCGATGCGGGAGTGCCGTTCGTTAAAAAAGTGCGAAGTATTACTAATGCTGAGCTCATGGTTGCCGACGGCGATGATCTGGATATCAGGAAAATCAGCGACAAGTTACCTCTTGATCAGGCCCAGCTACTGAAATTCGCGGACTTATTTAGAAATAAGCCGCTCTATGTAAACAACTTATTTGACCGAGAGCAAAAGCTGGGGGTGATGGTCGTTGAGATGAGTCGCTCATCTACCGATCCTATTGATCAGATCCGTTTGGACCCGGAAGACGGGGATGGATTGGAAAATCTTTATCCCCAAGTATCCGCTGCCGCTTTAACGCAAATACTTTCAGATCCCGAATTCGTCGATATTCCTTTTTATCTATCCGGCGATGTACCCATCAATGCCACATACAACCGTATTCTGGATAAAGAATCCACATCGCTTGGTGCCATCTGTATGACCATCATTGTCCTGCTGCTTCTGATATTTTTCCGAGGTCGGGTCATCGGTGCTGTTGGCCCCATTGTCGTGGTTGGATTAGCAGTGATGGTGACCGTCGCGTTTATGAGTTTGATGGACTGGCCAATCGATATGATGTTTGGGTTGGCTCCCACACTGTTGATTACTATCGGTGTTGCCGATGCGGTGCATATTATATCTGAATTTCTGACGCAGTTACGAAAGCATGAAAGTCGCGAAATGGCCTTGCGCGATACGCTTTATGTGGTGGGTACACCTTGCCTCCTGACTTCCATAACCACCGCAATCGGCTTTCTTTCCATGTCAATGGCGCCGGTTAAAACCATTTCGCATCTGGCCATCTATATTTCTTTGGGGGTGCTGGCCGCGTTTTTTCTCTCTATCACTTTGCTCACCTTTTTCCTTTCTTTCATTCGGCCTGCCAAACAATCAGCGGGCAGACGTGAACGTCCCGGTTATTTAAGCCGGATGCTCAACCGGTGCAGCCAATTTACGTTAAATAATCCCGGCATTTGCATGATGGCTTTTTCAGTGACGGTTATAGTCGCTGGCGTGGGATTGAAGAACCTGAAAGTTGATTCCAATTACTTGCTGGATTTTGACAAAAGCGTAAAAGTTCGCAAGGACACTGAACATATAGATAATACGATGGGTGGCATGAGTGCCTATGCCTATCTTTTCGATACCGCTAAGGAAGGAGGTATTAAGAATCCGAAATTTTTAGCAGAACTGGACCGAGTCCAAAGTCAGGTGTTGGGCCATCAGCCTTTGGTACGTAAAGCCACTTCAATAGTCGATCTTATAAAGGACATCAATCAGAGTTTTCATAATGACGATCCAGCTTATTATCGCATCCCAGAGAGCGCGGATCTTATTTCTCAATATCTGTTAGTGTATGAATTGTCCGGTGGAGAAGATCTGTATACCTATGTGACCAGGGACTTCTCTCAAGCGGTGTTACAGATCAGAACACAACTTACTGATACTAGCGAACTGGCGAAATTCGAAGCCCAGATGCAAGAATATCTCAACGCAAATCCATTGTATTTGAGTGAAAGATCGAACACCGGAATGGGTGCGTTATATTTGAAACTAATGACCTATATTAGCGATAGCCAGATCCTCGGGTTCAGTATTGCACTGACGGTTATTACGCTCTTGTTCGCGATTATTTTTAGCTCGGTTAAAATGGGCCTCATTAGTATGATTCCCAATGTAGCTCCGATTATGGTGGTTGGAGGGCTTATGGGTTGGACTGGTACTTATCTAGATTACAGCAAATTGTTAATTGCCCCTGTAGCCTTAGGAATAGCGGTTGATGATACGATCCATATGATGACTCGGTTTAAACTGGAATTTGAGCGGGTGGGTGATTACCGGAAGGCGTTTGTCATAACCTTTAATGAAGCCGGACGTGCGCTGGTCATTACCTCGGTCACCTTGGCTTGTGGTTGGTCGGCGATGTTGATGTCCACCATGGGGGTCACGTTTTGGTTTAGCGTTTTACTTTCCTCGACTATTGCGTTGGCCTTGCTGGCTGACTTGTTTGTTACGCCCCTTCTGATTATTTGGGCACAACCATTCGGGCCGGAAAAAGAAAAATTGGACGGCGCGAGTGCGTAGGGAATCCAGGGCCCATGGAGTCTTACGGTAGGAAGAGCGGGGTCTACGTGCGCTGATTTATGGAGTCCATCGTACTGGCTTCGGTAAGTTTGTCGAATTCGTCAATGGGTAGTGGGCGGCTGAATAAATAGCCCTGAAAAGCAGTGCAGCCATGGGTAGCGAGAAAACGGCGTTGCGCTTCAGTTTCAACACCTTCGGCAATTACGGTAAGGCCCAGGCTGCCAGCGAGCGTAATGATGGTTTTAGCGATGACCGTATTGTTGGCGTTGAGGCCTATATCCCTCACGAAGCTTTGATCAATTTTTAGCTGGTCCAGGGGGAGTCTCTTTAAATAAGCAAGTGATGAATAACCGGTGCCAAAATCGTCCAGTGAAAAACTGATTCCCTTCTTCTTTAGCACGACCATTTTTTCGATCACCTCTTCTACATTAGAGACCAACAGGCTTTCGGTCAGCTCCAGTTTCAGCAGCCGGGGGTTGGCTCCTGACCTGGTGAGTGACGCCGATACCTGATTTACGAAGTCCGGCTGGCGAAACTGGCGGGAGCTGACATTCACTGAAATGGTCAGCCGGGCACGTTCAGGTTGCCCAGCCCACAGCGCTAATTGGGCACAGGCGGCCTCAAGCACCCAGCGCCCAAGATCAAGAATTAAGCCCGTGTCCTCAGCGATCGGTATGAATTCGCCGGGTGCGACCATTCCGCGTACCGGGTGCTGCCAGCGTATCAGGGCTTCGGCTCCAGCGAGTTGGTCGGTACCTTCCATCTGAGGTTGGTAATGCAGTATAAATTGCTGTCGTGTGATGGCTGTGCGCAGGTCCGCTTCCAATTCAGAGCGCGCGGTGACTGCCGCCTGTATTTGCGGATCGAAGAAGCGCAGGGTATTGCGACCGGCGGCTTTAGCCTGATACATCGCTAAATCGGCACGTTTCAACGGACCTTCTATGGATTCCTGAACGTCACCAAATAGGGTGATGCCGATACTGGGTGTACTGCGATGGGTTTTGCCATCAAGGAGATAGGGCAGCCCCAGTACCCGCAGAATTTTATCTCCCGAGATTTCAGCCTGGGTGGCGGCCTCCAGGGTATTGTTATTCAAATCCTCGAGCAGGACAACAAACTCATCGCCCCCCAATCGGGCCAGGGTATCACCTTTGCGGACATTATCCTGGAGCCGTCGGGCGACCTGCTGTAATAGCAGGTCGCCGTGATTGTGACCGTAGGTATCATTTAATGCTTTGAAGTTATCCAGGTCGATAAACAGCAGGGCACCGATGCGGGGCTGGCGTGCGCGGGTATCGAGTATGTGCTTCAGCCTGTCCATTAACAGACGCCGGTTAGGCAGCCCGGTAAGCGAGTCGTAGAAGGCCAGATCTTCGATCATTTTCTCGGCTTGCCTGCGCTCGGTGATATCGACAGCAATGCCCCCGATATACTGCCTGCCGGCGGACTCGGAATAGGGGAATCTGGTACTTAACCAATGACAGGTTTTACCGTCCGACTTGGCGGAGGTTTCCTCAACCGTGAGGGATTGATTGGTTTGCAGGACTTTTAGGTCGTTTTCTTGCAATCCGAGTGCGGTCATTTTTGGAAATATCTCGAAATCGGATTTTCCCTGCCAGCTGCCGGGGGGTAATTCAAAAAAATTCTCAGAGTGTTGGTTCAGATAAACGTACCGGCCTTTATGGTCTTTCATCCACGACAGGAAGTGGCCACAGTCCATAAAAGAGCGGAAGCGATTTTCGCTGTCCTGTAGCTGCGCGAGTGTGTGATGGAGACTTTGTGCGTAGCGCTGTAGCTGATGAATAACGATGGCACTCAATGTTGCGCCAATCAGATAAATCGAAACTAAATAGTAGCCGCGGTTTTCGAGCGAGAATGACCAGTGCGGGGGGATGAAAGCATAGTATCCGCTTAGGGCCGCCAATGCGGTCACGACCAAGCCCGGTTTTGTTCCCAGGAAGTAAAAGACAGCGACAGTGGCCGGATACAGGGTCAGGAACGGCAATCCGGCATCGGTTGGGAGCACGACAAGGCGCAGCAGAAAAGCGAGCATGAAGATAGCCATAGCTAATACATAACGCGACTGTAACGATAAATCGCGGTGCAGGAGAATCAACTTTCGGTTCAACACCAGGAGCCCTTAGCTGGTTAGCAAATAATTCCAGTATAGTATTTAACCTAACTTTTGTAATAAAACATCTGGCCCAGGGTTCACTTATCCCGCCACTCTGTTGATTGGGTCTTCAAAACTCAAATAAATTCCATGCTGTCGTCGAAATGTCGCTTTTCCCTTCGACTAGGATTTAAATAAATGAATTTACACCTAATGATGTTGGCTTAATTCGGAGGCTCTTTTCATGTCTAACATTATTTTGCTGGGTACGCGTAAGGGCACTGTGATCGTTGAACGTAATATGTCGGAGTGGCACGCGCGACCCATCCTGCATCCGGGGATACCTGTCTGCTATGCTGCACGTGACCCCCGTGATGGAAACCTGTGGGCGTCTTTGGATCATGGGCATTGGGGGCCCAAATTATCCCGTTCCCGCGACGGTGGTGTGAGTTGGGAGGATGTGTTGTCGCTGAAGTACCCGGAAGGTGCACGCCATATTGTGCAGTACTTGCCTACACCGGATTTTGATCCCGAAGCACCGGTGGGCGAGCCGAAGTACCAGGATGCCACGGTGTATAAAATCTGGAATATTACCTTCGGCCCAGCGTCGCAACCGGGCAGGTTATACGCAGGTACCATTCCGGGAGGATTGTTCGTGAGCGATGACGGTGGTGATTCCTGGAACCTTAATCGTCCGCTATGGAACCACGAGAGTCGCGGCGGGGATCTTTTTAGCGGAGAAGCTACCAGCGAGACCCGCTGGGGTGGTACACCGGCGAGCATCGATTACGGTGTATTCGAACCGGGCATTCATTCTATTGTCGTGGATCCTCGTAATCCTGATCATTTGCATGTGGCGGCTTCTTCGGCAGGGGTCCTGGAAACCAGCGATGGGGGAAAAACCTGGGTGGGGCGCAATAACGGAATGCGGGTCGATTATCTACCCGACCCGGATGTGGAGTGGGGGCACGATCCGCATTTTATTACCGCCAGCCAGGGGCAACCGGACCACTTCTGGCAGCAAAACCATTTCGGCGTTTTTTATAGCGACGATGGTGCGCGTACCTGGACCAAAGTCAGTGAGCCAAATTCGGATGTGCATTTTGGCTTTCCTATTGCGGTGGACGCGGAAGACGGACGCACCGCCTGGGTGGTGCCGGCAAGGGGTGATTCTGAACGTATGGCCATTAAAGGCGGATTGTTTGTCGCGCAAACCCGTGATGGCGGAAAATCCTGGCAAACATTCCGTAACGGGCTGCCTCAGGATAACGCCTATGATATCGTGCTGCGGCATGGGCTGGACGCGTCGGGAGATGACTTGTGTTTCGGCAGCACCACCGGCAATGTGTATCTGTCAGAAGACCGCGGTGAAAACTGGCGCTGCCTGGGTAATAACTTCCCGCCGGTCTATTCCGTTCGATTCGGGTAACTGCAATGCCCATTGTTGAAATGACCCACCATCTTTACCGTTTCTTCCCGGTGCTTGAGAACCGGGAGATAAGGGTGCCTGCAGGTTCTGTTGCCGAGGTATTGGCCGGGGTTGACAAGATCGCCGCCGGGTTCTCGGATTACATCCTCGATGAGCGTGGTACGTTACGTCGACACGTAAATATCAGCGTGAATAATACCTTGGTAATCGATCGCAAAAACCTGTCTGATCGAGTGCAGGAAGAGGCCAGGGTATATATTTTTCAAGCGCTGAGTGGAGGTTGAAATAAAGCTGTTAGCCTTTTAAATTTATCACAAATGACGCATCGGAAGGGTGTATAGTTCTTCCACCAATTGTTCGTAGGAAAATATCTGAAAGTAGCGTTAAGAAGCTGGAGGTGGTGAGGTGAAACTCATTGTATGTACACTATTGACATGTTTTATTATTGGTTGCTCAACGAGTAATCCAACCATCGAAAGTATCGAAAGCCAAATATCCAAAAAGGGCAGCAGGGCTTATCTGGATGAGCTGGCGGCAAACCATAACCTTCTAACGGAAAATATTGATATTCTGCAAACTGGCTTAAATAAAGGGGATCCCGATGCCTTTAGTGTTGCAGGCCAGTTGAGGTCTGTAAGTGATGCCGGAATGAGTACAACACTTAATTTCATGGTTGCACGTTCAATACCCTATCAACCGAAAATGGCTATGGGGACTGTGGATAACGGGTTTGAATTAGCCGGTATATGTAACGTTCCGTTTGTTGAAGCGAGCAAAAAAACGGTAGATGAATTTATATCTTCGGCTATGGTGGCACTTGATTCCGAGGTGAGTAACGGAAGTGAGCTGGCTGCGGAGTGCAAGGCTATTTTTGAAGGACGCATAGCCAATCTTTTAAAGTGATCAAACTAGACAGGACAAGTGCAGGAAGAGGCGAGGGTTTATATTTTTCAGGTGCCGAGTGGAGGTCGAACAACAACCCTGGTTTCGACTTTGGGAATCTCATAATGCATTTCATTCTGTTGGTTTTGTGTTCGCAAACTGACAGTTTGACATCCAGACTGTAACATCACGGGTGAAAGATCGGTGTCCGACTAGTTTTAAATTACCGGCGCGAATTTCTTTTTTATAGCTCGTTTCGCCCATCCATATATCAGACAGGCATTTTACTGAACAAGTAAAGTATACATCTACTTCTCTGCATGGGTCCTTCGTGCACACATCAATAATATCCCCATCGATAAGCACCCACCAATCGGATTGTGCTTTCACATCCGTAAATTGAAAGCGGATAGTGGCTTTGGCACCCGGTATCTTCTCTGGCAAAATGCTCCTTTGTAGATAAAGCATCAGGAAATCCACATCGAAATCAATATCGGTAAGATGTTCTCGTGTCCAGCGCATGCCCCAGTTGCCGAGCTCAATGAAAATGGGTAGCAGCTCTTTAGCCGCCGAGGAAGGGAAATACTCGTACCCTTTTTGGCCATGAATCTTCTTTTTAATAATCAAGCCATATTCATCAAGTGAGCTTAGCCGTTTGCTTAGGACTGCAGGGGATATCATGCTCAGTCCCCGCTGTAGTTCATTGAAACGTGTACTTCCCATCAGAATCTCGCGCAATATCAATATGGTCCACTTTTCTCCAAGAATTTCTGTGGTTTTAGCGATAGGACAAAACTGGCCGAATTGCATGGGGGCGTCCTTTTGGGGGTGTTTTTCACAATGTAGCTTCAAAAAAAAGAGTTAGCAACTTCACAAAGTATAGTTGGTTGCTATTGGTGTAGAAGTAATATGCCTCGATCGGATGAGTCACACTGGCCTTGAACTTAATGCCACTTCAAGGAGATAACCATGTTTAACGTAGATATTCATACAATGGCATCAGTGCCGGATCACACAAAGAAATTGCTTGAAAGCGTCGCTGACTCAATCGGCTTCGTTCCTAATATATATGCTGTAACTGCTGAATCCCATCACGCACTCGCTGGACTATTGGCGATTAACAATATGTTTCGTGATTCCTCATTCTCGCCCGAGGAGCAACAGGTCATTTTGATGGTGACCAGTGTTGAAAACGGCTGCGATTATTGTGTTTCCGGACACACACTGATGTCGCAAACGCTGGGTATTCAGCAACAGATCATCCTTGCCATTAGAAACCAAGAGCCCATTCGAGATCCCCGTTATCACATTCTTCAGAGAGTTGTCGTTGAACTTGTTTGCTGTCGTGGACGCATCGATCAAAGTACCTTAATGAATTTTTTGGAGCAGGGTTATTCAAAAGCCCAGTTTTTTGAATTGGCGCTGGGAGTGAGCGTGAAAACGTTCACCAATTACGTAAGTAACGCCCTCTCGCTGACATTGGACGATGCTTTTGAACCTTACCAATGGCACCGGGATTGTTCTCACGCCTCTAATTTAAATTGATGTAAGCCTTCTCGGCGATAAGGCGTGTTTCGAGAAATTCAAGGCACCAAAGCCTAAGTGATGTGAGTTGCTTGTAGTAGGCTTTGCGTGTTGTATCAATATTATGACACGGGATATGTATGAAAAATTCACCGTTACCGATTATGGCGATTCACGGCTCTGCCAGTTCAGGTGCATTATGGCGAAACCTGTCCCGGCAATGCGCACCCTGGCGCACGGTGCTTGCTCCTGATTTGCGCGGCTACAACGCCGGTGTTTCGCAGCGAGCAGATCTACACTCAACACTCAGAGAGAGAGCCAGACCGATTATAGAGGCTATCGAAAGCGATAGGCGACTAACACATCTGGTGGCACATTCATTCGGTGGATCCGTAGCGCTGGAAATTATTGCTAGCATTCCGCACAAAATTAAAAGCCTGACACTGTTCGAGCCGGTTTCTCCGGCTTTACTGAAGGTCAGCTCCCAACCAGAGGACCGGCAGTTACTCAATGATATTTTGGCGCTGTCAAATAGGGTTCGCGAAGAGTCGGGCGCTGTTGGAATGGAGTCGTTCATTAACTTTTGGCACGAAGCGGAGGCGTGGTCAAGACTATCAGTGCACGCACAGGAAAGGTTGGCTCAGTTAGCACCCATTGTTTATCAGGATTTTTGCGAAGCCTATCGAGTTGAGCCGGAAGCCTTTTCATTGATTGATTACTTCGCTCCGGTCACTCTGTTAATGGGGGAACGCACCAATTCTCATGCAAGGCGAATGGCGCACCTGGTTCAGCACTTGTTACCTCAAGCTGGAATGTTGACGCTCCCCGAAATGGGGCATATGGGGCCTCTCACACATTCCTGTGAGGTGAGTAAAGCAATACTGAACTCGATTCAGCATGCGGAAAACGATTATGTATGCAGCGCTATATGAGGGAATTTGAATTTTCTTTTAGCCATGGTTTATGTTTTGGTGGTTAAGCGGATAAGTTGATTTTTACTGTCTGGATTGAAAGGCGCTTTAGCAGGGCACCTAACGTAAGCTGCCTCTATTAAAACTGCGGACAACCGGCTCCGTCCGTCCTGTGCCCCTAATGCCAAGCCGCCTCCTGTTATAATCAGCAAGGCGTGCGTACCGGGGTCGATGCCGCATAGTACAGGCGGCTTACAGGGTTAATGTTGTCTTCATAGCGTCAGCGGCATGACGCGCGGCACCTACCGGGTCGCCCATGTCGTTAATGCAACCCATAAAAGCAGCTGGCCACATGTAAAATTACTTAGCGCATCCGGCCTGGAGCTGGTGGGAAATATTTCCTACCAGCCAGATTATGCGCCCCTCGACCTTTTAGTATTGGCTGATGTCGACTATGAAAGCTACCCTGGCTTGGCCGCTCTCAGCGTCGACGGCAATACCCTTCAGAGCAAAATAGAAGTTCGTAGTCTGACCGGTAATCTGATCCAAAATAGTTGGTTAGGGAAAAATTCGATTCAACTGCTTTTGTAACCTCTGCATCAACATTCTCTAACACCAATGAAGCACTTACAGAGATTGCCGTCTTACAACAAAAGGCGTTCGGGTTACGGAAAACCTGTTGCCATAATCGACGTGTTTCAGCTAGATTATAGGTTGTTGATGTATGTTTCGATTTAGATAGGCGAGTCGTAGGTTCAATAAACACATTAGCGCTCAAATGGCGAGCACGGCAAACCGGTAGTAATACAAGGATTAAAAGCTCAAATGATCGAAGTGGTATCGGAAACAAATTTGACCGAAGTTCTCCCATTAATTCGGGCCTATCAGGAGTTTTATAAAGCTGCAGATATATCCGATGATCGAAATGCAGAGTTTTTTGCACAGTTCGGTGACTCTAGCCCTATAGGTTGCCAATTTATCTATAAGGAGCATGGTAATGTTGTTGGGTTCGCCACTATTTATTTTTCTTTTTCATCAACAATTACTGCAAAAGTAGCTGTTCTCAATGATCTGTTTACTTTGCCACAGAGGCGAGGCAAAGGTATTGGTCGGCAGCTTATTGAACATTGTCGCAGCTATGCAGCAAAACACGGGGCGTCCCGTTTGCAATGGGTTACCGCTCTGGGTAATGAGCCGGCTCAAAAACTCTATGATTCATTAAATACAGGTAAAAGTACCTGGCACTTTTATACGTACAACATCTAGTAAGTGACCGTACTGTTAATAATTTAAATTTTGGCAGCAGCGCCCAAAGACGATTCTGTATCACTGCTAGAATTGCTTAAGTGTTCCTGTGTGTTTCCCCACCGAATACGGCGATAAATCTACGCTACGAGAATGCTCCCCAGTGAATCGATCAGCCCTTCCATGTCCTCACGCGTACCGATGCTGATTCTTAAATAATTGTCTATTTTAGGTGAACTAAAATGACGGACCAGGATTGCTTTTTCTTTTAGAGATTTACTTAAATGCTTAGCCTCAACTTGTGTATGACGGGCAAAAACGAAATTGGATTTGGATTCCAATACTTGAAAAGACAATGCGTTTAATTGCGCTGTGAACCAGTCTCGCGTTTCTATAATCTGGTTGCAGCATTGTTCAAAATAGACTTGATCTTCAAACGACGCCGTTGCGGCCCGAATAGCAATCGCATCAAGAGGATAGGCATTAAACGAGTTTTTGACCCGTTCCAATGCAGCAATCAGATTTGGATGCCCGACCGCGTAACCTACTCTTAAGCCGGCCAGCGATCTGGATTTGGAGCAGGTTTGTACCACCAATAAATTGGAGTAGGTCTGAGTTAGCTCAATCGCAGTGTCGCCCCCAAAATCGATATAAGCTTCATCTACCACAATAACGATATCTTGATAGCGCTTCACTAATGATTCTATTTGTTGCAGTGATAGCAGCATGCCGGTAGGAGCATTGGGGTTCGGAAAAACGATGCCACCGGGTGAATCCCCGATATCGTCAAATTGAATAGACCAGTCATTGGCCATGGCACATTGCCGATATCGGATTTCGTACAAGCGGCAATAGGAAGGATAGAAGCTGTAGGTGATTTCGGGAAAGTACAAGGGGTTTTCTTTTTTGAAAAATGCGACAAAAGCGAATCCCAGCACCTCGTCGGAGCCGTTGCCAACAAAAATATTTGTGGGGGAAACCGCGTAGTACTCTGCTATTGCTGTTCGCAGAGACGAAGCGTCCGGATCGGGATAAAGGCGCAGGTCAGAGGCCGTCACACTCTGAATAGCCTGCATGACTTTGGGGGATGGAGGATAGGGGTTTTCGTTGGTGTTTAACTTTATGTAGGTTTTATCTTTGGGTTGCTCGCCTGCGACATATGGGTCCAGGTTCTGGACAAGATTACTCCATAATGAATTCATTTTGCTTCACTTTTAAAGAGGGGAAAAAATAACGAGTATTTCGCAATAGTATCACGCGACCACTTATCTTCTCACCCTGTTGGCACCACTCACGGCTATTGAATGATCTGTGAGCGGCGTTTCGCTCCCGCAAACTGGCAATTCTACCGGTTTCTGATCATGACTAGTGAACAAACGTTCCTGTTACTATTCGACATCAATAATCCCATGCACAGCCGTAAACTGGCCTTACCACTGTGGTGGGGTGAGGCCAGTTTGTTTCATCCCGCTTATTTACTCAGACACCTCGTGCAGCGGAGGCAACAATGAAACGCATCGCTATTTTCGCAGATGGCACCTGGAACTCCCCGGAAGACGATAGCACCACCAATGTTCTGACCATGGCCAGAGCAGTGAAGCCTGTTGTTGGCGATATGGAGCAAGTGGCTTTTTACGACTGGGGTGTTGGCACAGATAGAAAGAAAATTATGGGTGGTTTAACCGGGGAGGGCATCGATAAAAATATCATGGATTGCTATCGTTTCATCGTGCACAACTTCAATAGAGGCGATCAGTTATTCTTTTTTGGTTTCAGTCGTGGTGCCTATACCGTACGTTCCCTGGCTGGTTTCATCCGTAATTGCGGTTTGATGAAACGAGAGTATTCGGATCATATTCCGGAAGCCTATAAATTGTATCGAAAGCGCAGTGCGTCCAGCGATCCCGATTCACCGGGCGCCAAGCAGTTCCGAAAGCAATTCGCAGTGGAAGATATGACCGATATCGAATTTGTGGGCGTATGGGATACGGTTGGCGCTTTGGGAATTCCGGTGCCGTTCTGGGGCACTTTAGGACGCAAGGAATTTCTGTTTCACGATTGTGAGCCTAGTCGAATTATTAAACACGCGCGCCACGCCGTTTCCATTGACGAAAATCGCGAAGACTTTTCACCAACGCTGTGGACCTTAAAGCCGGGATTTGATTTACAACAAGTCTGGTTTGCCGGTGTGCATTCGGATATTGGGGGCGGCTATCCTGAAAGCGGACTAAGCAACTGTGCCAGCCAATGGATGTTGGAGCAGGCATCCGGTTTTGGTTTGAAGTTTGAACCGTTTTATAGCCAGGATTTGCATCCCGACCCTTTTGATAAGCAGCACCACGAGCGCAAAGGTATCTATTTGGCTCGCAGTGAATTTGTTCGCACCATTAACGGCCCCATACATAAGTCGGTCAAAGCACGTTGGGATAACAACGCTTACGATTATCAGAAGAAAAGTAAGGCGATGCGTAAATTGTTGGGGGCGGTGCAGGGTGATTGGTCGCGTATTAGTGTGGTGAATTGATCAGGCCCTCGTGCATTGTCCATTCCCCTAATCGCTTTTTCAGTTGCGCCGGACTCACAAAGTATTTAATGCCGCTTGGTTTTTTTCGCCTGCCGATGTAACACCATTGCGGTAATCAGCACCGCCAGGCTAACGAACCCGACAATCAGGGTTGCCAGTGCGTTTATTTGCGGGCTCACACCGAGGCGAACACTGGAGTAAACCACCATGGGTAACGTGGTGGCACCGGGGCCCGAGACAAAGCTGGCGATTACCAGGTCATCCATTGATAGGGTAAACGCCAGTAACCAACCCGCTATCAGGGCTGGTGAGATAATCGGCAACGTAATACTAAAAAACACTTTGATCGGCCTTGCTCCAAGGTCCATAGCCGCTTCTTCTAAAGAAATATCCATACCACTGAGGCGACTCTGAACAATCACAGCGACATAAGCCATAGAAAAGGTAGCGTGAGCCAGAATAATTGTGGTTTGGCCGCGACCGGAGGGCCAGCCGAAAAGGTTTTCCATAGCCACAAACAGTAACAACATGGACAGCCCGGTCATCACTTCCGGCATGACTAACGGCGCGGTAACCATGATGCCGAGGCTTTTGCTACCTCGCAGCTTGCCCAAGCGGACGATCGCCAGCGCCGCCAGTGTGCCTAGCACGACCGCTAGGGTGGCGTTTATTGCAGCAATTTTAACGCTGAGCCCGGCTGCATTCAGCAGTGCGTGATTTTGCAGGAGCGCAGCATACCACTTGGTGGAAAAGCCGCTCCATACCGTAACCAAGCGGTTTTCATTAAAGGAGTACACCATCAAACTGATAATCGGAATATAGAGAAATGCATAGCCGAGTAACAACACGGTGATAAGCCAGGAAAAGCGACCTTTCATTCGTTTTCCTCATTGGCTTTGCGTTCAAAATGACGCAGTAGAACAAAGGGCACCACCAGGACCACCAGCAACACACAGGCCAGTGACGAGGCCAATGGCCAATCCTTGTTACTGAAAAACTCGGTCCAGAGCAATTTGCCAATCATTAGACTGTCCGGGCCGCCCAGTAAATCGGGAATCACAAATTCTCCCATTACCGGAATAAAAACCAACATGGCACCCGCAATAATGCCGGGCATCGATAGCGGCAGGGTGATGGAAATAAATTGTTGCAGTGGACGGCAACCAAGATCGGCCGCTGCTTCCAGTAACGTTAGATCGAGTTTTACCAAGGTGGCGTAAAGCGGAAGAATCAGAAACGGCAAGTAGCTGTAGACCACACCGATATAGACAGCGAGTGGCGTGTATAAAATATCGATGGGTTGATCAATCAAACCTATCCACAGTAAAAAATTGTTTAGTAGCCCGTTGTTTTTAAGGATGCCAATCCAGGCATAAACACGGATCAGGAACGACGTCCAGAATGGCAGAATAATCAGCATTAATAGCGGCATACGCCAGTTTTCCGGAGCGCGGGCGATGGCGTACGCCATGGGGTAGCCGATCAGCAGGCAAAGAAGGGTAGAGATTGATGCGACCTTCAACGAGCTTAGCAGTGCACTGCCATACAGCGAGTCTTGCCACAGCATTAAATAATTGGCGAAATTGATAACCAGGGTAAGCAATCCGTCCTCGCCGCCGCGCAACATCGTGAGATAGGGCGGTTGCGCGAACTGCGCTTCAGATAAACTGATCTTTAGCAGGAACAGAAAAGGCAAGGTGAAAAAGAGTGCCAACCAGAACCAGGGCGCGGCAATAATCAAATGCCGAAGCTTGGTTGCTGACCGGTCAAAGCGGTTTCCACTGGCTTGAAATCGTTTCAACCTCAGCCTCATTGTGTCAGCACATTGCAACTGTCGGCGTTCCAGCCGAGCACGACGGTTTGTTCCCAGGTTAGCGGTTGTTCGGCCAGGGCCAGCACATTGGGCAGGGTGAATTTAACTCGCTTTCCGGTTTCCAGCTCCGCGTAATAGATCGATACATCGCCCAGGTAGGCGATATCTTTGATCACGGCCCGCGCCTGATTGGGCAGACCAGAATACTGATCAAGCAAACGGATCTTCTCCGGACGCAAGGCGACGGTAACAGGCATATCTGCTGCTAACGGTTGGCTATGGTGAATCTGCAGCTGGGTGCCCGCTTGTTCGCACTCAATCAGCGCGGTGTCGTTCTCATGGGAAATCACATGTCCGTCGAACAGGTTGACCAGGCCGATAAAATCCGCAACGTAGCGGGTGGAAGGGAATTCATACATGCGACGTGGAGCATCCAGTTGTTCGATACGCCCATTGTGCATTAGCGCAATACGACTGGACATGGTCATCGCTTCTTCCTGATCATGAGTAACGATAACGAAGGTAATACCCAGGCGATCCTGTAAGTTGACTAATTCAAACTGTGTTTTCTCACGTAATTTTTTATCCAATGCCCCCAGAGGCTCGTCCAGTAATAATAGTTTGGGCTGCTTTGCTAATGCCCTGGCCAATGCCACCCGTTGGCGCTGGCCGCCAGATAGCTGATGGGGTTTGCGGCCGGCGAGTTTTTCCAGCTGCACCATGGCCAGCATTTCCCGGACACGATCTTTGCGCTGGGCCTTCGTCATTGACTCCTGCTTTAAACCGAAGGCAATGTTTTTTTCCACGTCCATATGTGGAAATAATGCATAAGACTGAAACATCATATTCACCGGCCGCAGATAAGCCGGCATGGACGTGACGTTGACCCCGTCAATAAGTACGCGTCCTTCATCGGGCACTTCAAACCCTGCCAGAATACGCAATAAAGTGGTTTTGCCGCATCCGGAAGGGCCGAGCAGTGAAAAAAACTCGCCTCGTTGAATCGATAGGTTTATATCATCGCAGGCATACACAGAATCGTAATGCTTGCTGATCTTTTCCAGCTTAACGATGGCATCGTCAGCGGCAAGCGGGGACGTGGGGTGTCGTGAAGGCGTATAGGCCGCCGCCAAAGTTTCAGCCATGAGAACAGTATCTACTCATCTATGCAGGGGCTCTTTGATATCAGCGCCCGGTTTTAAGCCGAGTCCACACCCGGTTCATGGTACGCGCTTCTTTGTCGGTGGGGGTCTTGAGCACCAGTAGGCGTTTGCGGGTAGTTTCTGGCGGATAGATACCGGCATCGTTGCGGATGGTTTCATCCACCAATTCAAGCGCTTTGGTGTTGGCGTTGGCGTAAGCAACGTAGTTGGTGATATCGGCAATGACAGCCGGTTCGAGTAGATAATCGATAAATTGGTGAGTCGCATCCAGGTGAGTTGCATCAGCCGGGATCGCCATCACATCGGTCCAAACGACGGCGCCTTCGGACGGCACTGTGTAGGCGATGTGAACTCCGTTTTTCGCTTCTGCTGCGCGGTCGCGAGCTTGCAGGATATCCCCGGAATAACCGTGGGCTACGCAGATGTCGCCGTTAGCCAGGTCGTTGATGTATTGCGAGCTGTGAAAGTAGCGGATTTTAGGACGGACTTTACTGATTACAGCCGCCGCTTCATTAATGGCGGTGGTGCTGAAGTCTTCGCTGTCCTTGCCCAAATAAGCGCGCGCGGCCACCAACACTTCAGTAGGATCGTCCATCATCACCACACCACAGGCGCTTAGTTTGGCAACAATTTCCGGATCGAACAGTAACTTCCAGGTATCCAGTGGCATTTCTTTGCCGAGTATAGCGGTTACCTTGTCAATGTTATAACCAATGCCGGTGGTACCCCACATATAGGGAACCAGGTGGGCGTTGTCTGGATCGATATCCGCGAGCGACTTCAGGATCACCGGGTCAATGTTACCGTAGTGGTGTAGTTTGCTTTTATCCAGCGGCCGATAAAGCTTGGCTTTGATATGGCGGTCGGCAAACGGGCGGGCGGTTGGGAAAATCAGATCGTAGCCGCTTTTGCCTGCCAGCAGTTTGGCTTCCAGCACTTCATTCGAGTCATAAACGTCATAGCTGACTTTTATTTTACTTTGCTTTTCAAAGTTCCGGATGGTGTCTTCAGCAATATAATCCGACCAGTTGTAGACGTTGAGCGTTTCCGCCCGGGCGAACTGACTAACCGCGATCAAGCAAAATACCGTGAATATAGAGCGCCGCAAAGTGGCTGCTTTCATGGAAGGTCTCTCCAGTAAATGTATTTGAACAATAAACAAAAAAGATACCCGGCGTCCTCCCACAGGGTGGTCGCTTCGTAGTCAGTACTGACAGCGCAAATATGACGAAAAACGCGGAAAAAGAATAGAGTTAAATGAGCGAAATTTTACTTTTTAATCGGCTCGGTTAGGCACCATGTGGCGCGGATCGGACTCAGGAAGTAACGCTTAGTGCAGGCGGCTTGTAATCATTACAATCCTGGTGTGCCGACGAGATGGGAGTGGTGTGGTTATCCGGCTGATTTTGAAGGAGTTTCATGTCGGTGGTATGTCCATTGCACCCCTTCTGGCGTTGAACATACATGCAATCGCAAAAAAGGATTCCCGGCTATGGCTAAACACGCGGAACTGTACCGGATGCACACGCAATATCATATCTGCCCCTACGGGCTTAAATCCCGTGCGTTACTACGACGGGAAAATTTTGAAATTGACGACCACCTGTTGACCACCCGTGAGCAAACAGAAAAGTTTAAGAGCGAGTATGACGTGGAAACCACGCCGCAAACGTTTATCAATGGCGAGCGTGTTGGTGGTTATAGTGAACTGAAAGCCTACTTCGGTAAGACCAAAGAAAAAGAGAGCGATACCTCCTACCGACCGGTGATTGCGATCTTCAGTATGGCCTTTTTGATGGCGGTGGCGTTGTTGGCGAGGCCGGTGATGGAGCCTGGATTGCTGCTGCTGGTGGAGTTGTTTGTCGCTCTTAGCATGTGCGCTTTGGCAATCCAGAAATTGAAGGACCCGGAAGGGTTTAGCTTTCAATTCATCACTTATGATTTATTGGGCATGCGCTACCCGCGTTACGCCTACGCCTATGCATTTCTGGAAGCCTTTGCCGGTATTGGAATGTTGGCGATGCTGCCGGCCTGGTTGGTGTCACCACCGGCTGCATTCATTGGGGTGGTTGGAGCCGTTTCGGTGTTCAAGGCTGTTTATATCGATAAACGTGAATTGAAATGTGCCTGCGTGGGCGGTGATAGCAACGTGCCCTTGGGGGTCATTTCACTGACAGAAAACCTGATGATGGTGGCGATGGCGATATGGGTTTGGTTTCGGTAATAGGCCTCAGTTTGTCGAAAGGGCAAAATAGAGGTTTGTAATGAGAATTATTATCGTTTATATTCTGGGGCTGTTTTGGTTAAAATATAACCCTGTAGGTTCTTTAATATGCCAGCCGTCCCGTCCGACATTACCCGTACCATTGAGGTCATGTACAGCGATCATCATAGCTGGCTGTATCGTTGGCTATAAAAACGGTCTATAGCTATTTTTTATTTCCGCACCGGCATGCTTGATGCTCACGCCGGGAGTACCTTCCGTTATAGTTTTATGCAGTTCCGGCGGAATTCAAAATGATAAAAATCCACCTGTATGGTGAACGAAGAATTGCCGATTTTTTTCGCTTTGACTTGTGCGAAAAGTACGGTATCAAAGAGGTATAAATATCAGATATTCATTCACTATTATTGCTCGACAAAGGCCCGTTCAATTACATAATCAGCCTGCTGCCCGTGGCGTGATTCTTTAAAGCCGGCTTCATCCAGGATTACACACAGGTCCTTCAGCATGCTGGGGCTGCCACACAACATAAAACGGTCATCGTCGGTATTGGGGGGTGGTAGGCCGATATCGTCGTAAAGCTTCCCGCTGTTCATCAGCGTGGTGACGCGTCCGGTGTTTTTGTATTCTTCGCGGGTGACGGTGGGGTAGTAAATTAGCTTCTGTTTTACTTCCTCGCCCAGGAACTCGTCATTCGGTAGTTCCTTTTCAATCAGATCCTGATAAGCCAGTTCAGACACTTCACGAACACCGTGCACCAGGATCACTTTTTCAAATTTTTCGTAGATTTCCGGATCGCGGATAATGCTCAGAAACGGCGCCAGACCAGTACCGGTACCCAGCAAATATAGATGCTTGCCTGGGCGCAGGTTTCCGGCAATCAGGGTGCCGGTGGGTTTGGTGCTCAAAATAATCGGGTCGCCCACCTGGATTTTCTGCAACCGCGATGTGAGCGGGCCATCGGCTACTTTGATGCTGAAAAACTCCAGCTCCGGCTGGTAGTTGGCACTGGCCACGCTGTAGGCACGCATCAGCGGTTTTCCTTCTACCTCCAGGCCAATCATGATGAAATGGCCGTTTTCATAACGCAGGGACTGTTGCCGGGAAGTGCGAAAGCTAAACAGCGTTTCGTTCCAGTGGTGAACGTGGGTCACGGTTTCCTGAATGAATTTCGACACAACAACTCCTCGATGTGAAATGGTTTGTATAAGCGTTAGAGAAATTGTGTGCGATTTTAATGCAAATGATAAGTATTATCAATTGTTTGTTTGGCTGATGCGTCGCTGTACTTAAGTGCCAATTTTCAAATTCGATCCAATCAATACACCAGCAGCTGCGCACCCAGCAATGCGACCCCACCCACTGCCGCTACACTACAGATAGTCCGCCAGCGTGAGCAGTTCAGCAGAATAACCATCAATGCAGCCCATAGCAGAGGAATGGAGAGGGTGGCGAGCAATGCCTTTTCCAGCGATGGCAATCGTACCCAGCCAGTCAGGGCGATACCGGATCCAAGCGCCAGCAGGAAACTGCATCCGAATGTGCATGCGGAACGCAGGCGAGTGAAATAGTCCCTTTTATCCGTATTATTAGTGGCGATGGGTTGCGAATATTGGACAGGCATTTTCCCGGCTTCTGCTCTGATTTTCCGGAATCGGTACTGGCAGAGTAATTGCGTGAACGCTGAGTGCATTGGTTCCTCCGTTAGCTTCTGCTCCTGTGAGACTAATTAGAAGCCTATAGATGGTAAAGTGTCTTTCTTTTAAATGCAAATGATAATTATTTGTAATAACTTGGCCTCGCCTATTGACCTCGTGGTCATTTTTTATAAAAATGATTCTCATTATCATAAATGAGAGCGGCGCAATGAACTCTGCTGTGGCGGTCACCAGATGCCCAACATCACCACTACCCCAAAAGGTAAGGAACGCAATTGAACCGGATAATCCGGGTTTGATCAGGGAGTTCCTATCCTCACATTCATTTGAAATCACGCATTCGAAAAATCTGCACAGAGAGCAGCTGGTTGCTCAGTTTCAACTATTGATGGACACCATTGCCGATGAATGCCTACCGCCTCATTGGCGTTGCCAGTGTCTTGATCACGTTCATATTCCACTACTGGCACTCAGGCGATTGGCGGATTGTCGGCATAGCCGAGCTCAGGTGATTTGCTTTTTTCATGAGTTGCGGGTCACCAGCCATTATTTTCAGTCGAGCCTGCGGGCTTAATTTACCCACATTACTTTTTTTATTAAGGCCTCACCTATGACAAACACACGAATTGAACGCGACAGTATGGGCGATCTGGACGTCGCAGAAGATGCTTTGTATGCGGCGCAAACCCAGCGTGCCATTAATAACTTTCCGGTCAGTGGATTACGGTTGCCGGAAAAGTTCATCCGATCGTTACTATTGATTAAATCGGCCGCGGCAGATGTGAACGTGGAGCTGGAACAAATCCCGGAAAGTATCGGGGTTGCTATTAAGCTTGCAGTCAAAAAGCTATTAGACGATCCCGCACTGATGTCACATTTTCCGGTTGATGTATTTCAGACCGGTTCTGGCACCAGTTCGAACATGAATGCCAATGAAGTGTTGGCGACATTGGCCAGCAATATCAGTGGTGAAAAAGTCGGGGCTAACGACCATATTAATTGCGGCCAAAGCAGTAATGATATTATCCCAACCACTATTCATGTCAGTGCGGCGTTAGCGTTGCAGGAAGATTTGCTGCCGGCATTGCATCACCTGGTTACCATTACACGGAAAAAAGCCGTGAGCGTGGATCATTATATTAAGACCGGTCGTACCCATTTGATGGATGCCATGCCGGTGCGTTTGAGCCAGTCGTTGAACGGCTGGGCGGATCAAATCGAGCAAAATATTCAGCGTCTGGCGGCAATGCAACCGGACCTTCAAAGCCTGGCTCAGGGCGGTACTGCGGTCGGCACCGGTATTAATGCACATCCGGATTTTGCTACTAAATTTAACCGCACTTTATCGTCTTTAACCGATCTGCAATTTACTCCGGCAGAGAATTTCTTTACTCACATCGGTTCGCAAGACATCGCGGTGGCGTTGTCGGGCCAATTAAAAGCGACGGCCGTTTCCATCATAAAAATCGCCAACGATTTGCGCTGGATGAACTCCGGCCCGCTAGCAGGTTTGGGTGAAATAGAACTGGAAGCGTTGCAGCCCGGTTCTTCTATTATGCCCGGCAAGGTCAATCCGGTGATTCCGGAAGCGGCGGCGATGGTGGGCGCACAGGTAATTGGTAACGATGCAGCGATTACTGTAGCAGGGCAGTCCGGAAATTTTGAATTGAATGTGATGTTGCCGTTGGTCGCACACAACCTGCTTTCTTCGATCGAAATTCTGGCCAATGTCAGCGTCCTGTTGGCAGATAAAGCCATTGCCAGTTTCAATGTGAATGAAGCCAAGTTGGCAGATGCATTAACCCGCAACCCGATTCTGGTGACCGCGCTTAATCCGATCATTGGCTATGAAAAAGCGGCTAAAATTGCGAAACAGGCTTATGCGGAAGGGCGGCCGATTATTGATGTTGCCGAAGAAAATACAGATATTGGCCGCGATGAATTAACACGACTGCTTAACCCCGAAAAGCTGACTCTGGGCGGTGTTTAAACCGCTTTAGCGCTTGCGGTCTTTGGGTAGACCCCACCCTAAATAGAGCCATCATAACCGTGTGCTATTTAGGGTTTTTTTTATCTGATCTTATCGTTATCCGTTTTAGAATCGAGCACGGCTATGGCAAACGGCGGGGATGCCGATGACCGGGGCCTACTGCACATAATGGTGCAATGCGTTTGCAACCGCCTTTTCTGGATCATCCAACTCACCGTTGCCGAATTGCTCCGCTAACTGAAACAGCGCCATAAACAGAGGCGTTCCCTCGTGTTGCTTTTTCAGGGCCAAGGGAGTTTTACGTTTGGAGACCTGTTCCCATTGTTGGCGAACAATCTTCCAGAATGGTCCCGTTACTTTCCAGTATTGATCACCCGCGCTCCAGTCAAAATCAGTGAGTAATTGATAGCGGTTATTACCTAGTTCCTTAGCCACGTAATTTGGTGAAGTGCTTTCAGTGCCAGATGATAAACGTTTGAAGTTTTCCTCTTCCTGAACCCAGCCGGTGGGCAGAATTATATGGCGGTTAATACCCTCCATTTCCTGATAATCCTCGCGTACGCTGTGCTCACGACGGGGCAGGGGACGCCAGGTATCACCACTCTCCCAGGCAGAAAAGCTGGCATTGTGCTGCCAGCTACCGAATGAAGCATAACGCGGAGAATCGTCCACCTGATATACGCTCTGCGACCAGGTTCCTTTCACTTCTTTTTTACTCAGCTTATGGTTTTTCCAGGTGTTATTCCCACTGTATTGAAGGATCTCCCGATCCTGATATTGCCAGTCCTGTCGCCAATGTTTCATCACCATGGGGTCCGATAGCTTACCTTCCTCCTGTTGAAAGAACATCACCATAATATGTTGTAGGCTAATAAATTCGCCGCGATCTTCCACCAGATAAATATATTCCGTGCCCCAGCTTTGGTAGGGGCGGGCCAGTTCGTAATCTGCGGGATAACCGATGGTTTCCAGAAACTCGAAGCTGGCGCGGTAACCGCCGGTCATGGCCAGAATTGCACGCCGGTCTTGCTCGAATTTACTTAAACCGGGCTCCTGCAGTGCGAGCCAGCGGGGCGAGGGAGTTGTGGCTAGCGTGACTGGCGCACCCTTGGATGTGCCGCCGCGGGGTTGTGGTAAGCAAGTGTCAGTCAGGTTCCAGCTGAAGATATACTGTTTGTGCGGGCAGTTTTCAGCTATGTTTTTTATCTCGTTTTGTTGTCCGGAATCAGTCTTAGCCAGCGATTGACCGGTAGTGGTTGTCAGGGGAATGAGCAAAACGAGGTACTGGATACTGGAAATTAATTTCATAGAGTGCGAGTGTCTGGTTCCATTCATTGGTTAAGCAAGCAGCCATTTGCGTTTCAGTCTAAAATCTTCTGAACTTGATTCTGCTTGTGTGCCTGGATTGAAATCTTAACATCGACACTCCGCTTCCCTAGGTAAATTTATGTAGACCCGTTGGAGGTGACCAGCTTCACGCTCGCGCCTTGCGCTTTGCTTCCGTCGTGAAACCCGCTTTTACACAGAATCTCCTGTATTCGGATCATGGAGCAGAGCTCTGAGGAGCTAAGCCGGTACAACGCCAACGTATAGAGAACAATTCATTATAATAAAGGAACCGGAATAACAGGTTTGTGAAAATGGTAACTATTCTGAAAGGCGGAGGCAAAATTAATTACTCTGCGAGGGCGGACATAAGCCGGTGGAATATCATCCCGATCTACAGTAATTTAATGCCCTTTGTTGAAAAAATAGGGGTGGTATGAATTCGTTCTCGCAGCAAGACGTTCACTGGATGCAGCGTGCGTTACAACTAGCGCAGCAAGCCGCCGACCAGCAAGAGGTGCCGGTTGGTGCTGTTATTGTTCGTGACGAACAGGTATTGGGGGAAGGGTATAACTGCCCGATTTCCACTTGCGATCCCAGTGCCCACGCCGAAATGGTGGCATTGCGTAAAGCCTGTGAATACGAGCGCAATTACCGGATTCCGGGTGCTACCCTTTATGTCACCGTCGAGCCGTGCTCCATGTGTGCTGGTGCACTGTTGCACGGTCGCGTGGATCGTATCGTATTCGGCACCCCGGAGCCTAAAGCCGGGGCGGTGATCAGTGCACAACAGTTTTTTGATCAACCCTTCGTGAACTACCGGATACAGTATCAGGGCGGCTGTCTTGAGCCGGAGTGTAGTCAGATGATGACGGATTTTTTTGAACAGCGGCGGCGACTGAAAAAGCAGTTAAAACGCCCGCCGACTGATTAGATCAAGGGTCAGCTTTAGATTAGTGAACCAAACCCTGCCACATAGCCACAACATTTTGCGGAGCAGGAGTATAACGGGAATTGTCGCGCTCGGTTGCCCATACCAAAGCATCGTAGTATCGGCGTATATTTTTCACATACACCACCGATTGCGCACCGGAGCGGGCGAATCCGTGCCGCGTTTTTGAATAGTACTCGCGTTTTCGCAGCAGTGGTAAGCGTTCCCGTACGTCAAACCAGTTGTCGGGATTGGCACCTTCGCTTTTGGCCAGGCGTCTGGCGTCCATCAAGTGACCGTATCCCACATTGTAAGCCGCTAATGCAAACCAGGTCCGGTTCGGCTCGACTACTTCTTCGGGTAACCGGCGATATAGCTTTTTAAAATAGCGTGCGCCGCCCTCAATGCTTTCGCGGGCATTGCGTCGATTGGTTACACCCATTTCTTTCGCGGTGCGCCGGGTTAACATCATTATGCCGCGCACCCCGGTGGGGGAGATCGCGTTGGGATTCCAGAGCGACTCCTGATACCCGATCGCGGCGAGTAAACGCCAATCCAATCCTAGTTGTTTCGCGTTGGTCTTAAATTCTTCTTCGTAATTCACCAGGCGTGAATCCAGGTGCGACAGGAAGGTCCGGGCTCCCACGTAATCAAATTCACGGTGGCCGAAAAATCGCACCCGTAAATCTTCCAGTGCGCCACTGTCGTTGGCCTTATTAAAGAACATTTCCGCCATCGTAAATAAAGAATTGTCGGCTTTTTTTGCGAACGCCCATGCCATCGGTTGTGGTCCTTTCAATTCAAAGGCCGAACGCAATTCCGGAAATACATCACGGTAGCTATTAAAGACATTGGAATCCATAACTACGTATTCCGCCTGTCGGTCATTGACCATATTGAGTAAAGACAGCGGCGAGCTATTGGGCTTTTCCTCCCACCTCAGGCCGGGATAGGTGTTCTTCATTTGTTTCAGGTTTTCCGAGTGGCTGCTGTTCGCGATCACCACAATCTTTTTGTTCTGAATGTCGGCTAATTCTTTGGGGCGGGCAGAGTCAGAGTGGTACACCAGCTCTTGCGTGATTTGTTGATACGGGGAAGAAAAGCGTAAGCTGCGGCTGCGTTCGCGGGTTACGGTCAATCCTGCTGCCGCCAGATGGACTTCACCGTTTTGTACGGCGGCAAGGAGCTCTCCCAAATCCGTGTACGTTTTCAAAACCAGAGTGACGCCCATGTAATCGGCAAACGCTTTAACCAGCTCGTATTCGAAGCCGGTATCGCGATCCAATTCACTGAAATAAGTAGTGGGTCCGGTTTGAGTGGCCACAATCAATTCGCCTTGCTCTTTTACCTGCTCGAGCAAGGGGAGTGCGGGCTGGCAGGCTGGTGTCAACAAAAAGCCGGCTGCGGTTACCGCAAATATCGTTGTTCTGATAAGCCATTTAATCGGAGCCATAAAGTAACGTAGCGTTATCAATCCCTTTCGTATTTCAGTTATACCCAGGTGTGTACCCATGCGCGCATAGGAGCTTGAATCTATAGGATCCTGGGGGAAGTTTACAGCAGAAGTTACCTAACTACTGTTGTTAAACTGTATAAAAAGTGAACGAATTATAGCCAAATTGAGGTAAAAAGTCGATTTGTTTATCCGTTAAAGCGAATAAAAAGTGCAATTTATATACGAATAAGGAATTTGAAGGGATCTTTGGATCGTTTCTGTCTTTTGCCCCAGAACTTTGCAGCTTACCGCTACGTTGCCTAACCTTAATTAATGACCCATTTAAAGAAAGCCTGTCCGTTCAGGCTAATGAAAGTACGCGAGGCAGTACGAAATGACAGGTAAAATGAAAGTCCTAAGCGGATTGAGCTTGTGCGCCGCGATGCAGCTGGCCTTTTTGGTTTGGGTGCTGTCAGCAACCGAAGGCGCCGGCGGCACCCTGATGTGGGGTGTTGTGGTGTCACTGCTGGCTGCTGGGCTGGGCTGGGGTATAGCGCAGGGGGCTGCGCAGGGTTCTGAGCGGGAAGTGGCTTTCCTGACGGCGCTTTCTGCGGGCGAAAAACGTCTCGACAGCCGCTTGGAAAGTGCAGAGAGCCGGCCACTGTCTCTAGCGATCAATCGCGTTCTTGACCAGTTTCAGGGCGTGTTTGAGCGGGTGTCCGGTAATCTGGACAGAATTAAGGTGATGAGCCGCGAGTTGGGCAAGCTGTCGTCAGATGATGGAAAAAACATACAGAATGAAACCCGCGAGCTGATGGATATAGTCTCTTCCATGAGCGCAGCAGTGCACGATGTTTCTCAAAATGCCTCCACTGCCGCTCAGGCCGCGAAAGATGCCAGCCAGGAAGCGGATAGCGGCCAAGGCGTAGTCAACAGCGTTACAGGCTCCATTTTATCCCTTGCAGAAGAGGTTGAGCGGGCGGCGGTTGCCATTCAGAAATTAGAAGCTGACAGCGAATCCATCGGCGCTATTCTGGAGGTAATTCGCGGCATTGCAGACCAAACCAACCTGTTAGCGTTAAATGCGGCTATTGAAGCTGCCCGCGCTGGCGAGCAGGGGCGAGGGTTTGCGGTGGTAGCAGATGAAGTGCGGACACTGGCTCAGCGCACACAGGAAGCGACCCAGGAAATTAACGGCATGATCGGGCGTTTGCAGGATGGTTCCAAAAATGCGGTAGAGGTGATGGCCGAGGGACGCCGTCGCGCTGAGCGCAGCGTGCATCAAGCCCAGCAAGCGGGGGAATCTCTGCAGGCGATCACCTCCGGTATCGGTTCCATCAGTGAAATGAACGAGCAAATTGCAGCGGCGGTAGAACAGCAAACCGCAGCGGCCGATGCCATAAATCGCAGCCTAAAATCCATGGAAGCGAACTCAGACGCGGATTCTACGAAATTCAACCAGCTGGCCCATTTACAGAAAGATATAGAGAGCACGGCTCAGGAGCTGGAAGCCATCATCAACCGGTATGTTGTATAGCCACTGAATCAGTTAGCGGGGCCGGCTTGGCCCGGTCCTGTTAACCCGTCGTTTGAAATGTTGGCATAATCGCCAGATAAGCGCCGGTTTTCTTTCTCGCCTCGCTTGTATCCTTTATAATCCCCGCTCCTGAAACTTCCACCTTCAAGCAAAGCTGAGACCCTGATGTTGCAACTTCGTGGTGCCCCTGCTCTATCTGCCTTTCGCCGAAACAACCTGCTTTCTGAGCTGCAGGAAAAAATCCCTGCCATAGAAGGCGTATACGCCGAGTTCATGCATTTTGCGGAATTGGCGGAACCCCTGGATGAGGCTGAAAACCGGGTGTTGCAAAGCATCCTGCGCTACGGCCCTGCAGTCACGTCGGAGCAGGCGGCGGGTCAGCTTCTGCTGGTGGTCCCACGCCCCGGTACCATTTCACCCTGGTCGTCTAAAGCCACGGACATTGCACATAATTGCGGCCTCGCCAAGGTTTCGCGGCTGGAGCGCGGGGTTGCCTATTATCTGCAAGCAGAGCAACCATTGGATGAGCTGCAGCTGCAGCAGGTATCGGCATTATTGCATGATCGAATGGTGGAAGCGGTATTGCCGGAACTGGAACAGGCTGAAGCACTGTTCCGGCATAACGAACCGGCCCCGCTGGCGGAGGTGGATGTGCTTGCACAGGGGCGTCAAGCGTTGGAGCAGGCCAATCAGGTATTGGGATTGGCATTGGCGGAAGATGAAATCGACTACTTGCTGCACTCTTTCAATGAATTAAAACGCAATCCCACCGATGTGGAACTGATGATGTTTGCTCAGGCTAACTCCGAGCATTGCCGCCACAAAATATTCAATGCCGATTGGGTGGTAGACGGAAAACCGCAAACCCATTCGCTCTTTAAAATGATTAAGAATACCTATCAGGCGGGAGGCGAAGGCGTGCTGTCTGCCTATTCCGACAATGCTGCAGTTATGGAAGGCTTTGACGCAGGCCGATTCTATCCTGATCCGGTGAGCAAAGAGTATCAGTTCCATCAGGAGCCGGTGCATATTTTGATGAAGGTAGAAACCCACAATCACCCGACTGCGATTGCGCCCTTTCCCGGGGCGGCCACCGGAGCCGGCGGAGAGATCCGGGATGAAGGTGCAACCGGGCGCGGCTCACGACCCAAAGCCGGTTTGACCGGGTTTACGGTTTCCAACCTCAATATTCCCGGTTTCACCCAGCCCTGGGAACAACCCTACGGTAAACCGGGCCGCATTGTGTCGGCGCTGGATATTATGATCGAAGGCCCGCTGGGTGGCGCCGGGTTCAATAATGAGTTTGGCAGGCCCAACATTAATGGGTATTTTCGAACCTATGAACAGCAGGTAAAAACCGTTAACGGCGATGAAGTCCGTGGTTATCATAAACCGATAATGATCGCCGGTGGATTCGGTAATATTAAAGAAGATCACGTGGATAAAGGGGAAATCTCGGTCGGCGCCAAACTGGTGGTATTGGGGGGGCCGGCAATGCTGATTGGTCTGGGTGGCGGAGCGGCGTCGTCGATGGCCACCGGTGCCAGCGCCGAGGATCTCGATTTCGCCTCCGTGCAAAGGGACAACCCGGAAATCGAACGCCGTTGCCAGGAGGTCATCGATCAGTGCTGGCAACTCGGCGATGACAACCCCATTGACTTTATTCACGATGTGGGAGCTGGTGGTTTAAGCAACGCCATGCCGGAATTGGTAAAAGATGGAGGGCGGGGCGGCCGCTTTGACCTGCGGGCCATACCCAATGATGAGCCTGGCATGTCACCGCTCGCAATTTGGTGCAATGAATCCCAGGAACGCTATGTGATGGCCGTGGCCAATGAAAACCTGGAGCGCTTCGAAGCGATCTGTGAGCGTGAGCGTTGCCCTTACGCCGTCATCGGCGAAGCCACAAATGCGATGCACCTGCAATTGGATGATGCGCATTTTGAAAATAAACCGGTGGATTTACCCATGCCGGTGTTGTTTGGCAAACCGCCCAAAATGCTACGGGAATATCAGACTCAAACGGTTCAACAATCAGCGATCGACACCGGTGCCCTTAATCTGAAAGAGGCGGTATATCGAGTGCTAAGGTTGCCTGCGGTCGCCAGCAAAAAGTTTTTGATTACGATTGGTGACCGGACTGTGACCGGCCTAGTCACGCGGGATCAGATGGTCGGTCCCTGGCAAGTTCCGGTAGCGGATCTGGCAGTCACCACCAGTACACTCGACAGTTTCACCGGCGAAGCCATGGCCATGGGTGAACGTACTCCGGCCGCATTAATCAACGCACCGGCGTCCGGTCGCATGGCAATTGGTGAGGCTATCACGAATATTGCCGCTGCCCGCATAGGCAAACTGGCAGACGTTCGTTTGTCGGCCAATTGGATGTGCGCAGCGGGCTATCCCGGTGAAGATCAGGCGTTGTTCGAAACCGTGCGGGCGGTAGGCATGGAATTGTGCCCCCAGTTGGGTATAACCATTCCGGTGGGTAAGGATTCTATGTCGATGCGCACGGTGTGGCAGGATGAGGATATGAGTAAAAGCGTCACCGCCCCCATGTCATTAATCATAACCGCCTTTGCGCCGGTGAAGGATGTTCGCAAAACCCAGACACCGCAACTGCAGACCGACGTGGGCGATACCCGATTGTTGTTGATTGATTTGGGCAACGGAGAAAATCGTCTGGGTGCTTCTGCGCTGGCGCAGGTGTACCAGCAATTGGGCGACCGGTGTGCCGATCTTGAAAGTTCGGCGCAATTAAAGGGGTTCTTCGAAGTGACTCAGTCGTTGCTGCAAACCGACAATCTGCTGGCTTATCACGACCGTTCTGACGGAGGTTTGCTTACATCACTGTGTGAGATGATGTTCGCCTCTCACTGTGGGGTTGGTGTGGACATTACTGCGTTGGGCGATGCGATTCCCGCGCTGTTTAATGAGGAGCTGGGCGCCGTTATTCAGGTTCGTAGCGATGCTGCGGCCGGCATCATAGAGCAATACAAATCCAGCGGCGTCACCGTGTACGATCTAGGTGCACCGAATCAGAGTCACCATCTGGAAATCGAGCATGGCGGACAGCTGCTATTAAATGAATCCCGGATAACACTGGAGCAAGCCTGGGCGGAAACCAGCTATCGTATCCAATCGTTGCGGGACAACAGTCTGTGCGCCGAGCAGGAATACGAGCAGATCGCTAAACAAGACGATCCGGGTATGACACCGATACTGACTTTTGATCCTCAGGAAAATATCTGCACACCGTTCATCAATGTTGGTGCAAAGCCAAAAATTGCCATTCTGCGAGAGCAAGGCGTCAACGGACAAATTGAAATGGCCGGTGCATTCCATGCGGCCGAGTTTACTCCGGTGGACGTCCATATGAGCGATATTTTATCCGGCCGGGTCAACTTACGGAATTTTAATGCCTTGGTGGCTTGTGGCGGATTTTCCTATGGCGACGTTTTGGGGGCCGGGGAAGGATGGGCAAAATCAATCCTGTTCAATCTTCGGGCGCGCGAACAGTTCGAACAGTTTTTTGCCCGAACGGATGTATTTGCGCTGGGCGTCTGCAATGGCTGCCAGATGATGAGCAATCTGCATGAGCTGATCCCCGGTGCGGATAATTGGCCTCATTTTGTGCGCAACCAGTCCGAGCGTTTTGAAGCGCGTGTCAGCATGGTGGAAGTGATGGAATCCGGGTCCATTCTGCTACAAGGCATGGCGGGTTCCCATTTGCCCATTGCCGTCGCGCACGGAGAGGGCCGCGCGGAATTTGCATCGGAGCAACAGCTTTCAGCGGCACAACAATCCAACAGCGTGGCGCTACGCTATGTGGACAGCAACGGCCAGGCAACCGAAACGTATCCCGCCAACCCCAACGGCACGCCGCAGGGTATTACCGGCCTAACCAATCAAGACGGGCGCATCACGATCATGATGCCACACCCGGAGCGGGTCTATAGAAGCGTTCAGAATTCCTGGCGACCACCAGGTTGGGGTGAAGACGGGGTGTGGTTGCGGCTGTTCCGCAATGGCCGTCAATGGTTGGGGTGATTGGCAGTGTATAAGCTGGTGTTCTTCGTTCCCGCGAGCCACAAAGAGGCAGTAAAAGAGGCTGTGTTCAATGCGGGCGCAGGCCGTATTGGCAATTACGACCAGTGTTGCTGGGAGTGTAAAGGTAGCGGGCAATTCCGTCCCCAGCCAGGCGCTAATCCGTTTATCGGGACGGACAAAAAGCTGGAGTTTGTGGAAGAGTTCCGGGTGGAAATGGTGTGCGAAGATGCCATCGTCAAGGCAGCAGTGACCGCGTTAAAATTAGCGCATCCATACGAAGAACCCGCTTACGACCTATGGAAGCTGGAATGCGTTTAACGTCGATCTAGCCGGTTTTTTGCCGAGCGGCATTGTTGGTCCAGTACACAATTTTTCGGTGCAGGACCTGGGCATCAATCGGCTTGCACAGGTAGTCATTCATACCCGCTTGGATACAGCGGTGCCTGTCGTCCGACATGCCATTGGCGGTAACTGCTATGATTGGCAGGTGGGCATGTCGGTGGTCCATGTTGCGGATTTTTTCTGTTGTTTCAAACCCATCCATAATCGGCATCTGGCAATCCATCAGTACCACATCAATCGCGTATTGCTCCAATTCCAACAAAGCCTGCGCTCCGTTACTGGCGGTGACTATGGTATATCCGTGTCGTGTCAGTAGGCTTTTGATCACCAGTTGATTCACCGGGTTGTCTTCAACGACCAAAACCTGTAAAGGAGCAGCGTGGCGGGAAGGTTGGTGAGCTTGCTCATCGATCCGCGAAGTCAAATCCTGGTTTTGAAAAAGGCAGGGAAAGGTCACTTCAAAGCGGCTGCCCTGGCCCGGGTTTGACCGACATTCAATGGTGCCATCCATTTTGTCGAGCAAGGCTTTTACCACCGAAAGGCCAATTCCCAATCCGCCATAACCACGATTGTTTGTAGCGTCAGCCTGACGGAAACTTTCAAAAATCTGGGATTGCTTCTCAGGTTCAATGCCAATACCGGTGTCGCTGATGCTGAAAATCAATTTTAACGACTGACTTTCGTGGTCGATTGCCGCACAGGTTATTTCAATTAAAATTTCACCGCGGTGAGTAAACTTAATGGCATTGTCGATCAGATTATTGAAGATCTGCCCGACACGATAGCTATCACCGAATAGCGTGTGCGGGGTTACAGAGTCCAGCGACATGCGCAGCCGGATCTCTTTTTTAGCGCAGGTGTCAGCAAACAACAAACGGGCTTTATCTAGCATTTCTCCGATTCTGAACGGTTCCTGCTGCAGCTGAAGGTTGCCGGACTGTAACTCGGTGTAGGTTAATAAACTGTCAATTAGCAACATCATGTGCCGGGCAGAGCGGTCGGCGTGATTGAGATACGTATCCAAGCTGCTTTGATCCGGGCATTGACTCGCGTGCTGTAAGCAGCCTAACACCCCGTTCATAGGGGTGCGTAATTCATGACTTATAGTGGCGAGAAACTCATCTTTGGTCCGATTTGTTTCTCTAAGGGAGTCGTTCATAAGCTGTAATGCATCTTTGGCCTGTTTTTCGGCAAAAGCTTTAGCTTTATTGATCTGGTGGCTGCGCTCAGCCAGTATAAAAGAAAGCACAATGACTTCGACTGCGGAACCGATAATAAAAGAATTCGTAGTCAGGAAATTCACCGGTAACCAGCCCATTGAGGTTGCGGCTAAAGCCATGGCACCACACAGAAAGGTGAACCAGGCAAACAAAAAAAGCTGCGCAGTATGAATGCGTCTCAGGCTTTGTTGGATGCTTATATAAAGCTTAACGGCCGCTACGATGACAGTAAATACAATCAATGTTTGGATAACAACGGCGTAGGGCAATAACAAACTGGTGATTGCTCCGGCAATTTCCAGCACGATGATAATATTGACAATAAAATAGAGTAGAGGCGACTGTTTGCGTAAATCCAAAATGCGCTGACCAAATGCCAATACAAAAATAGAAATCGCGCAAATTGAAAGAGGAATCAAAAATTCATTTACTTGCGGCGTGTTGGGCCATAAATACTCGAAACCGTAGCCGCTCATGGCCAATTGGAATGCCGCGATGGAAAGTATATAGGCTATGTAATAAAGGTAGGACGCGTCCCGCGCTGTAGCGTAGAGGAATAGATTGTAGCAGAGCATCAATAGCAGAATGCCGAAGTACAAACCGTCTAACAGGAGTTTAGGTCGTTGCGCGTCATGGAACTCGGAAGGGGTCCAGATGGTGACCGGCATGCGCAACAAGCTGGTACTTTGTACCCTGATATAAATGTCTTTTATATCGCCGCGATTAAATTCCACTGGAAATAAAAAGCGGGAATAATCGACAGGGCGTGTGTTGAATGGCCGGCTGTCGCCGGTAAGCCATTTACCGGTGACTTCCCCATTTTCGATAACATAGAAATCGACTGAATCCAGCAGTGAATATTCCAGGGATACGTAACGGGTAATGTGGTAAATGTCGGGTTGTTCGGGAAAACTGAAACGGCTGTGTAACCAAAATGCAGATTGACTGAAGCCCTTGTTGAGTACTTCCGCTGCACCGCTCGCGAACATGTCCTGATAAGAACCCTGCAGCAAATCGTCAATAGTAAGGCTGGCGTTTTCGTCCTCCAAATAGTTGAAGTACTGGTTGGCAGAGTGATCTGCCGCAATGCGGTTGATCGGAACTGCCTGAGGTGCAGCCGCACTAATTCGTGTTGTTAGTAATAACAACAACATAAAAACCAAATTAGACTTGGCAAAATAACCCAATTTCAGCACAACTCCGGTAAATGAAGCGCAGCACCTTTTGAGTGTAGCAGGCTGATTTCCGATCGTTGCTTATTTGTACTCCAGTGTCCAGCCGAAAACGGCTTGCTAGCTTTTCTTCACCCGTGGCTGAATATCTTCCAAGCGAACCGGATAATGTCCGGTTTTGCGGTCTTCAAAATACAGTTTCAAGGTGCGATGGATGGTAGGGAAGGCGAGCTCATCCCAGGGGATGTCAGCCTCATCAAACAATTGTGTTTCCAGGCTTTCCTCGCCGACACCAAAATGGCCGTCGATGACATCGCTGCGAAAGAACATGTACACCTGACTGATATGGGGCAGATTGAAAACGGTGTATAAACCGTGAATATTGACGTTTGCTTCGGCCTCTTCGATGGTTTCCCTGGCCGCCGCTTGTGCGGTAGTTTCGCCGTTTTCCATAAAGCCTGCAGGCAGGGTCCAGTAGCCTCTGCGAGGTTCAATGGCGCGTTTGCATAGCAGGATTTTATCTTCGTAAACCGGTAGGGTGCCGGCGATAATTCGGGGATTCAGGTAATGGATGAGGCCGCAGCTATCACAGACGTGACGCTCGCGGCTGTCGCCGGCAGGTATTTTAAGAGAAACTTCGGATCCACATTCACTGCAGTATTTCATAAATTAAGCATTGGCCACTGAGAACAAGGTTGCCAGTATAATGCTTAAAGTTGGTAAGGCCCAGCCAAGGAAAAGCTAGGCGCGGCGAAATGGCAGTACTTTCGCGTGTTCTGCTGGTGAGGATAACGCGCTCGACGTACCTTGCAAATCGAATGGCCTTCCCTTACCGGTTGCATCGTTCAGCGCCAGGCGCAAACGATCAAACGAATCATGCATCATCCCGGATATAGCAATACAGGCGGCCATGGGGCTTTTCGCTTTACGGCGCTCCATATCCAAACGGAATTGTAAACCGCGTAGTTTACGCCGATACTTTTCAGGTGCATCCTGAATCACCTGCTCACATAACTGAATCCGCAGTTGCTCCAACTGCTCTGGGTTGTTTTCAGCCATTTCTTTTAATTGGTCAAAATCCGGTAATGCGTGATTCATGGGTAATTCCTCTATAGGCTAACCAATAACACCGGTGTATCGGTTTCCCGCCCCCAATGATGGAACAGTGTTAAAATTAAATATTGCTTTTCTCGCGTTCTATACTAGCGCCAACAACTTGCTTGTATAGGCTTGACGTGTTGGTTGTTTTCTGTCCTCATCGCGGTTATTAGATATGTCATGCTTATAACCTTAAAAGATAAGGCCATAAAATCAGCGAGTTATCCACAATTGGCTGCCATTGTGTCATTGCGTATCAAATTTGTTGCATTGCTTGAAGGTTGCGGTTTTTCGCTGGCTTAGTGTACTGTCTGTTAGCGTCAACCCTATTTGAATCAATTGGCCCCTTGGCCGCACGCCCTAACTGGTGGTAAGTCCGGTCACGGGTATGGAGTAATTTGTGTCTGACTGGCTGTCTGCAATCCGTCGAAACGTTCCCTTACATGAGCCTGATCAGGCGTCACTGGATGCCTCGGAAGCCGGCGTGTTGATGGCCATTACTGACCATCAGACCGATCCTCGCCTGATACTGACGAAAAGAGCACAGCATCTGAGCAGCCATGCCGGGGAAGTCGCGTTTCCCGGGGGTAAGCGGGATCCGGAAGACGGCACCATTTTGGATACGGCGCTTCGGGAAAGTTTTGAAGAAATCCTGCTGCCGCCGGAAAAGGTCGAGGTCATAGGGCCCATGCCCCTGTCGATTTCAAAAGCGGGACTGAAAGTGACTCCCTTTATAGGTATCATCCCCCACGATCTGGAGTTGGTGCCCAGCGAGTACGAAATCGAAAGTCTGTTTTCAGTACCGATCAGTTATTTCCTGGAAGCGTCGCCACCGGATTTTACGATTCGGGAATATCTTGGGGTGCGGTATAAGGTGCCCTGTTATCACTACGAAAACTATATTATCTGGGGCCTTACCGCCTACTTTATTACTGATTGCTTTAACCGGATCTTTGATACCGGTTTTGAACTCGTGATGGCGGAACCGTTGTCGGAAACGGATGCCAAGTAATGTGAGGAGAGAGTTTATGATTTATCGCTTGGGCGACCGCCGCGTTGAATTGCGTGGTGAAAATTATTATATCGCGGATAATGCAACCGTGATCGGATCGGTGATTCTGGAAAATGACGTCAGCATCTGGTTCAACTGCGTCGTGCGCGGTGATAATGATCCGATCTTGATCGGGGAAGGGAGCAACATCCAGGATGGCTCCGTATTGCACACCGACGCCGGTATTCCGATGAATATCGGCAAACACGTTACCGTTGGCCATAAGGTGATGCTGCATGGTTGCGAGATCGGTGATAACAGCCTCATCGGGATCAACTCCGTCATTCTGAATCGCGCCAAAATTGGTAAAAACTGCATCATCGGGGCTAACTCTCTGATTCCCGAGGGCAAGGTGATTCCGGATAATTCGATGGTCATGGGCTCGCCGGGCAAAGTCGTTAAAGAGCTAACCGATCAGCATGTGATGATGATTAAAATGAGCGCGCTGCACTACGTGGAAAATTACAAGCGTTACCAACAGCAGTTAGAGGTAGATACGCGGGGATGAAGAACAAGGCAAAGAAAGACGTGGTGATGTCGCCCTGTGTCGGTGTTTGTGCGCTGGATGATGACGATGTTTGTATTGGTTGTTTTCGCTCGGGGCAGGAAATAACCCGTTGGGGCTATGTAGATAATGAAGGCAAACGGGATATTTTGCGTAAAGTGGAAGAACGCATGCTCAAGAGTGATTACTAATCGTTTTAACCTACACAGGAATACCAGATGACGACTATCGGAACCCCGCTTTCTGAAACAGCCACCCGTGTGCTGTTATGCGGCTCAGGTGAGTTAGGCAAAGAGGTTGCGATCGAATTGCAACGTTTAGGTTGTGAAGTGATAGCGCTCGACCGCTACCCGAACGCCCCGGCCATGCAGGTGGCACACCGCAGCCATGTTGTATCGATGCTGGATGGCGCGGCGTTGCGGTCCGTGATTGAACAGGAAAAACCGCACTATATTGTCCCGGAGATCGAAGCCATCGCCACTGACACGCTGGTGCAGCTTGAGCAGGAAGGCTATGTGGTTGTGCCTACCGCAAGGGCCGCGCAGCTGACCATGAACCGTGAGGGCATTCGCCGGTTGGCAGCAGAAGAGCTGGGTTTGCCCACGTCGCCTTACCAGTTTGCAGAAACCAAAGAAGAATACCTGTTGGCCATTGAAGCCGTAGGCCTGCCTTGTGTGATCAAACCGATTATGAGTTCATCTGGAAAAGGGCAAAGCACGGTCAAGTCGGAACAGGATATCGAAAAAGCCTGGCAATATGCGCAGGAGGGCGGTCGGAGCGGAGCCGGAAAAATCATCGTGGAGGGGTTTGTCGATTTTGAGTTTGAAATAACACTGCTAACGGTGCGACATGAGTCGGGCACAACTTTTTGTGAACCCATCGGCCATCGGCAGGAACTGGGTGATTATAGAGAATCCTGGCAACCGCAGCCGATGTCGGATACAGCGTTGCAAGCAGCGCGGAAAGCCGCAGCGCAGGTAACGGAAGCCTTGGGTGGCCGTGGCATTTTTGGAGTCGAGTTATTTGTGAAAGGGGATAAGGTAATTTTTAGTGAAGTCTCTCCGCGACCACACGACACCGGATTGGTAACGCTGATCTCGCAAGACCTTTCCGAATTTGCGCTGCACGCTCGTGCCATCCTGGGATTACCGATTCCTTCTATCCGGCAGTTTGGAGCTGCTGCATCGGCCGTGATTCTGGTCAGCGGCGAGTCGAATTCCATGCAGTACGGTAACCTGAACCAGGCACTGAAAGAGCCCGATACCCAATTGCGGTTATTCGGAAAGCCGGAAATAAACGGCAGTCGGCGTCTGGGCGTAACGCTGGCACTGGCAGACGATGTAGAGCAGGCCATCGAAAAAGCCAAGTCTGCAGCAGGCGCTGTGAGCGTGTCAATGTGACCATCTGACTGAGCCATAAAGCGCGCGCTTAAGAAGCCGGTATGGGTAAGATTCTTTTTTTCGCCTTGTTGGATTTCATATTGAAAACCCGGGTGGTTTTGACCAGGTTGTCTTTGATCTGAACGGTCTCAAATCGATAGTTGCCGATGGTAAAACACAGGTTATGCTCGGGAATGGTTTCCAGGTGCTCTGTTATCAGGCCGTTCAAAGTTTTTGGCCCTTTGGTGGGTAAGTGCCATTTCAGCGCTTTGTTAATGTCGCGAATGGTCGCCCGGCCGTCAATAATGTATGAGCCGTCTTCCTGGGGGTGAATGTCCTGGCTGCTGGAAGCGTAATCTGTGGTGAATTCGCCCACGATTTCTTCCAGAATATCTTCCAGAGTAACGATACCCTGGACATCGCCGTATTCGTCCACCACAAACCCCATGCGCCGTCTCACCTTTTGGAAGTTCACCAGTTGCATGTGCAACGGAGTGCCTTCCGGCACAAAATACGGCTCAACCGCTTGTTGCATGATTTTGGCTTTATTGACGTCGTCGTCCATTAACAGGCGACTGATCTTGCGCAGGTGTAAGACACCCACCGGAGCGTTCAAGTCTGACTTATAAACCGGCAGCCGGGTGTGTTGTGTGGATTGCAGGGATTTAACGATATCGTCCGTACTTTCTTCCAGATCGATGCCGATAACTTCGTGTTTAGGAATCATGATGTCGTCCACCGTGACCTCTTCCAGATCCAGAATGCTCAGCATCATGCCTTTATGGCGGGTAGGCAGAATGGCGCCGGATTCCGTTACGATGGTTCGCAGTTCTTCGCGGCTGAGAAGATCGGTACCGACAGACCCGGTGTTGATCCCCACCACACGTAAAAGGCCGTTACTGATGGCGTTCACCAGCCAGACAAAAGGATAAAGCAGAACCAGGAGCGGTTTCAGGATCAGGCTGGCAGGGAATGCAATGCGTTCCGGTTTCAATGCCGCCAGGGTTTTCGGTGTGACTTCTGCGAACACCAAAATCACCAGCGTGAGTAAGCCGGTGGCAATGGCGATGCCACCATCACCCCAGAGCCGGATTGCGATAATAGTGGCAATGGACGAGGCCAGGATATTGACGAAGTTATTGCCGATCAGGATTACACCGATGAGGCGGTCCGGGCGGTTCAGCAGTTCATCCACCCGCATAGCACCACGATTTTTGCTTTTTACCATATGCCGCAAGCGGTATCGGTTCAGCGACATCATGCCGGTTTCTGAACTGGAGAAAAAGGCCGACATCAGTATCAATACGGCCAGTACAATAAATAAAATGTAGACGGGTATTTCGTTCAAGGGGCCTATAGCCTATTCAGCTTGTTAAACTTTGTGCAATATGACTTCCAATACCACTTTAGAGCCGAAATAGCCCAGTGTCAGCAGTACAAAGCCGGTCAGAGTCCATTTTACCGCCACCATTCCGCGCCAGCCCCACAGGCTGCGTCCGAACAAAAGTAGCCACAATACAATCCAGGCACTCAGTGCAAATACGGTTTTATGTAATAAGTGTTGCGCGAAGAAGTCATCCACGAATATAAATCCGGTGGCTATCGCGGTGGTCAGCAGCACCATACCAAACGAAATCAGGTCAAAAAGCATGCTTTCCATCGTTTGCAGTGGTGGTAACAGATGCAACACGTCATGCAGGTGCCGGTGTTTGAGCTGATAATTCTGAATCCAAAGTAGAACAGCCTGGCACAGCGCAAGCGCAATCATGCAATAGGCCGCGATGGATAACAGCACGTGGGCAATCACACCGCTGCTCAGATGGGTAATCGGGATGACTTCATTATTAAATACCAGGGAAACCAGTAAACCTAAAGCCGCCACCGGGTAGGCCGGGGCCAGCAGGGAATCGATGTGTCGGTACAGCGCGACCAGAGTGCCGCTGGCAGCCAGAACAAAACCGAAAAGTGCGGTCATGGCGGTGACGCCAAGCTGGACACCTTGCCCTGGAAACAGGGTGTAATAGAGGTAGCAGCCATGCATTCCAAGACCTATTAAGGCGATCCCAAGCAGCAACCGGGCGTGAACCGGTATATTGGTTTTAAGGCTCTTAATGATCAAAAATGTGGAAATAGCGTAGCAAATGCAGGCAAAAATGCCTGCCGGGATCGCCAAAGTCACGGCGCTGTGGTGCTCCTTAATCGGGTTTGGATCTGGGTTAAGTTTCTCACAAGGCTGTCAATAATGAAACTGGCTGCGTTATACTTGCCGGTCTCAGTTTCTTATTCCACAAAAGACTTCATTATGTTTGATACCCTGACGGAACGACTTAGTACCAGTCTGCGTAGCGTCACCGGCAAAGCGCGTTTGACTGAAGATAATATTAAAGACACCCTGCGCGAAGTGCGTATGGCATTACTTGAGGCCGATGTGGCGCTCCCGGTCGTGAAAGATTTTATCGAAAAGGTAAAAGTCAGGGCTGTCGGTCAGGAAGTGATGAAAAGCCTCAGCCCGGGGCAGGTCTTTATCAAAATTGTGAACCAGGAATTGGTGCACATGATGGGGGACGCCAACGACGCCCTTAAATTGAATGTGCAGCCGCCTGCGGTGATATTGATGGCCGGTTTGCAGGGGGCGGGTAAAACCACCACTGTGGGAAAGTTGGCGAAATTCCTGAAAGAGCGTGAAAAAAAGAATGTGATGGTGGTCAGTGCGGACATCTATCGTCCGGCGGCGATCAAGCAGCTGGAGACGCTTTCTGGTGAAGTCGGCGCTCGATTTTTCCCGAGCAGCAGTGATCAAAACCCGATAGATATAGCGAAAGCCGCAATCGCAGAGGCAAAAAAGGTGTTTGCGGATGTGGTGATAGTGGATACCGCTGGCCGCTTGGCCATAGACGAAGCCATGATGCAGGAAATCAAAGCCCTGCACAGTGCGATCGGCCCGGTGGAAACGCTATTTGTGGTGGATGCCATGACCGGACAGGATGCGGCCAATACCGCCAAAGCCTTCCATGATGCACTGCCACTGACCGGCGTAGTGCTGACCAAGGCCGATGGTGATGCTCGTGGTGGTGCTGCTTTATCCGTTCGCCATATTACCGGTAAGCCGATCAAGTTTATTGGTATGGGCGAAAAGAGCGATGCTCTGGAACCGTTCCACCCTGACCGGATCGCGTCCCGTATCCTGGGAATGGGTGACGTGCTCAGTCTGGTAGAAGACGCCGAGCGCAAACTGGACAAGGACAAAGCCGACAAACTCGCCAAGAAACTGAAAAAAGGCAAGGGCTTCGATCTGGAAGATTTGCTTGAACAATTCCAGCAAATGAAGAAGCTGGGCGGTATGGCCGGGATGCTCGATAAGCTGCCGGGAATGGGCGGTATGGCGCAAATGGCTCAGCAAGGTGGAGTGGCGGATAAAGAGCTGAAGAAAATGGAAGCGATCATCTACTCCATGACCACCAAAGAACGTCGCAGCCCTGATGTTATCAATGGCTCACGTAAGAAACGCATCGCGGCCGGTTCCGGTACTCAGATTCCTGATATAAACCGCGTACTTAAACAACATAAGCAAATGCAGAAGATGATGAAAAAGATGTCGTCCAAAAGCGGCATGAAGAATATGATGCGCGGAATGAAGGGCATGATGGGTGGAGGTGGATTCCCCGGCGGTGGTATGCCTCCGATGTAGTCAGGGCGGAGGGCGCAAAAAACTTCCTTTTAGAGGCAATTTCCCGTACAATCCTGCGCCTCTCGAGTCCATCACCTTATCCGGTGCGGTCTCAAGCTTAAAAAGTCGGTTGTCCGGAGCGCCTTCGGCGACCACAAAAGCTAAAGAATTCAGTGGGTTGCTGGGCACTTTTGTGGTGTCTCAGTGGCCCGCTTTTACGTTAAAAATCGCTGAACAGATTGATTGTGAAAAGGAAAAGGTAATTATGGTAACTATTCGAATGACCCGTGGTGGATCCAAAAAGCGTCCTTTCTACCACCTGGTTGTAACCGATAGCCGTAACGCCCGTGACGGTCGTTACATTGAGCGCGTTGGTTTTTTCAACCCTCTAGCTCGCGGACAGGAAGAGCGTGTACGTCTGGAAATGGGTCGTATTGAGCACTGGATTGGTTTGGGTGCACAAACTTCGGATCGTGTTGCGACCTTGTTGAAAGAAGCTAAAAAGGCAGTTGCCGCAGCTTAATCGTTTTTCAGGCTGGTAGTGAATCAATGAGCGAATGGGTAATTGTCGGCAAGCTGTTGGGTCCCTACGGGATCAAAGGCTGGATCAAGCTGCATTCCCATACCCATCCCATTGATAACATAGGCACTTACAACCCTCTCTGGATTCAGCGGGGGGGTAGCTGGCAAGCGATTGACGTTGAAAAGGTTCAGCGACATGGTAAGGGCCTGGTAGCGAAGTTGCGTGGTTGTGACGATCGTGAACAGGTGCCCGGCTTCACCGGATGTGAAGTAGCAATCAAGCGCGATCAATTGCCGGCGCTGGGAGCCGATGACTTCTACTGGTCCGATCTGGAAGGGTTGAAGGTGATCACGGTAGCCGGTGAGTGTTTGGGTGTCGTGGATCATTTATTTGAAACTGGCTCCAATGATGTGCTGGTGGTTAAGCCTGGCGCAGACAGTATTGATAGCGAGCAGCGTTTAGTTCCTTATGTCTGGGAACAGGTGGTAAAGCAGGTCGATTTACAGACAGGCTCGCTCACCGTAGATTGGGATAAAGACTTTTAGTCCCGGGTCAAAAGATGTCAGGCAAATGAAATTCGGTATAGTCACTCTGTTTCCAGAGATGTTCGGCGCAATTACCGAGCACGGTGTAACAGGGCGAGCGATTAAAAACCAGATTGTACAGATGCAATATGTTAACCCCCGTGAGTTTGCCGGAGATGTGCATCGTACTGTTGACAGCAGGCCCTATGGCGGCGGGCCGGGTATGCTGATGCTGGCAAACCCGCTATTGCAAGCGATTGATGCGGCCAAAGCCGGATTAAAGTGCAGCGATGCGCCCAGGGTGGTTTATGTTTCGCCTCAGGGCAAGCCGTTTGATCAGGCGGCAGCGCAAGAATTTAGCCAGCGGCAGGCCATTGTATTTGTGTGCGGCCGATATGAAGGCATCGACGAGCGTGTGATTGACATTGCGGTCGATGAGGAATGGTCCCTCGGGGATTTTGTGGTCAGTGGCGGTGAGCTTCCGGTGATGGCCATGATCGATGCTACGGTTAGGTTGATTCCCGGGGTGCTCGGGCACAAAGACTCGGCCGCAGAGGATTCCTTTTTTCAGGGGCTGCTGGATTGTCCGCATTACACCCGGCCTGAACATTTTGCAGGGCGCGATGTGCCTGAAGTGTTACTCAGTGGTAACCACGCGCTGATTAAGCGGTGGCGACTGAAGCAGGCGTTAGGGCGCACCTGGCAGCGGCGGCCAGATTTGCTGGAGCGGCGAGAGCTCAGCAAAGATGAACGGAAAATGCTGGAAGAATTCATACAGGAGTTGGCCCCGTCGACCTGATGGCGCTACCTGGAAACGGTTTTATTAACGACGTGAATGTAACGTTTAGACGTTACCTCTGACGCCAAAAGTGAGGAACTACCGATGAGCGGTAAGAACAAAATCATTCAAGAGATTGAAAACGAGCAACTGAAAAAAGACATGACGCCCTTCAGCGTTGGTGACACGGTTGTTGTCAGTGTAAAGGTAACAGAAGGTGAGCGTACTCGACTGCAGGCCTATGAAGGTGTTGTGATTGCGAAGCGCAACCGTGGTTTGAACTCGGCCTTCACCGTGCGTAAAATTTCCAACGGCGTTGGTGTTGAACGTACTTTCCAAACACACAGCCCGTTGGTTGATAGTTTGGTGGTCAAGCGTCGTGGTGCGGTGCGTCGTGCCAAGCTGTACTATCTGCGTGAGCGTGCTGGTAAGTCTGCGCGTATCCGCGAGAAGCTTAATTAAGCGATTCAGCGATAAAAAAGCGCTCTATGTGAGCGCTTTTTTTATGCCTGCGGTTCAGGTCTCGAACCGATATGGCAAAAATTCCCGTTCATTCTCGTCAATCTGAATCTTTTTGCCGATCGGTGGAAATGCCCGCTGTGAGCAATTGGTGCGTTCGCACACCCGGCAACTAACCCCGATCGGAACCGCGGCTTCCTTGTCGTTAAGGTCTATTCCCACAGAATAGACAAGTTGGGGCGCATGGGCGATCTCGCACCCCAATGCAACAGCGAAATTCTTCTGCGGCATCAAAAATCCCCCTTCCGTCCGGCTCACGGTGCGGGCAATGCAAAAATAGGTTTTACCGTCAGGCATTTGCGCGACCTGGCGTAAAATTTTGCCGGGCTGGGCGAACGCGTCATGCACGTTCCACAGGGGGCATGCGCCGCCCACTCGGGCAAAGTGAAAGCTGCTGGCGCTCTGCCGTTTGGAAATATTGCCAGCTGCGTCTACTCGCAAAAAGTAAAACGGGATTCCGCTCTCCGCAGGGCGTTGCAGGGAGCTCAGGCGATGGCAGACTTGCTCAAAACTCACATTGAACACAATCTGCAGGCGTTCGATGTCGTAACGTTCCTGTTGCGCGGTTTTCAGAAAAAGGGAATAGGGCATCAGTAGCGCCCCGGCAAAATAATTTGCTAAACCGACGCGGCAAACTGCATCGGATTCGGCGCTGGTAAAGCGGGCCTTTGCAATGATGTCATCCAGACGTTGTTTTTGGTCCAGCAGGCAAATCTGATGTGCCAGGTGGAAGATTCGCTGCCGCACTGAGAGTTGTCGGGACAGCACCAATTGTTTTCGCTTAACGTCATAGCGCCGCAGCCGGTCTTCTTCGGCGTCCAGGCTGACCCGGATGTGGTGCTGATCATTCAGGTAGCGGATAAATTGCGTCTCGCCCCCGCCCGGGGTCATGGATTGTTCCCGATACAGTTGTTCCGCAGCACGGTCGAGTTCGTCAAAGTAGTTGTTCTGGTAATAGAAGAAATCCCGCGCCTCTTCATAGGGGAACTGCGGACCTTCGATGGAGCGTACGGCTTCGTCGACGGTAACATCCTCCGCCAGACCGACATAGTCCTGCTTGGTCTGGTGGTAGGCCTGATACAGGCTCAGAAAATGACGCGCGAACGCCGGTGAGCGGGTGACGATCTGCTTCAGATCCGGTAACAGGATTTTTTCATTCTCAAACAGCGGGTCTTCCAGGCAGTCTCTCATTTCGGCTACCAGCCGGTCGTCCTCTTCTTCGGAAAAGTGGGTCAGCTCAATGTCGAACTGTCGGCCTAATTTCAGTAGAACCTGAACAGTAAGTGGTCTCTGGTCATTTTCAATCTGATTCAAATAGCTGGGGGACAACCCGATTCGATTTGCCAGTTCCGCTTGGCTGAGTCGGTGCTGTTCCCTCAAGCGCCTGATCTTATTGCCGAGAAACAGTTTGTGTTTTCGCTTGTTGCCTGTGGAATCCGTCATGTGTGAATTCTGCAAATTTGCAAGGTTTGCAAAAATTATAGCGGGTTTGCAAACACATTTGCATTCAGGCACGTTTTTAGGGTGAATAAGTTGCTAAATATCGTAATCGTCCTAATAATTCGCATCATAATTTGCAAATCAGCCCCCTTTCCTGATTTGCAAAACACGTTAAGAGGTGCACGTCGTGTCCAATTACCAAGCTCCCCTTCAGGATATGCAATTTCTGTTATTCGATGTATTCGCTGTTGATCAGCAATGGCGGCAGTCACCAGCCTTGGCTTCGGTACTGGATCGTGATACCGCCAGCGCGATGCTGCACGAAGCAGGTAAAATCGCAGGTGAGTGCGTGGCGCCCCTGAATCGCTCAGGAGACGAAGAGGGCGTGCAATGGATAGACGGTGTGGTGACCACGCCGAACGGGTTCAAACAGGCTTACGATACCTTTTGTGAGAGTGGTTTCAGCGCGCTGACGGGAAACACGGATTACGGTGGTTTGGGTATGCCCAAGTCATTGTCCGTGCTCGTGGATGAGATGATGTACGCGGCAAACAGCTCGTTTAACTTGTATGTTGCGCTTTCGTCCGGAGCCAGCATGGCGCTGGATGCCCATGGGAACGAATTCCTTAAGCAGCGTTTTCTGCCGAATCTGTACAGCGGCCGCTGGGGCGGCACGATGTGTTTGACTGAGTCCCATTGCGGGAGCGATCTGGGCTTGATTCGTAGCAAAGCCGAAGATTTTGGTGACGGTACTTATGGCCTCACCGGCACCAAAATATTCATAACCGGCGGCGATCATGATTTGAGTGAAAACATTGTGCATTTGGTGTTGGCCAAATTACCGGGCTCACCTGCGGGATCCCGCGGTATCTCCTTGTTTCTGGTGCCCAAGTATTGGGTGAATGAGGATGGCACTCTGGGGGCGGCCAACGGAGTCACTTGCGGGTCCGTCGAGCATAAAATGGGTATTAAGGCATCGGCCACCTGCGTAATGAATTTTGACGGCGCTCGCGGCTATCTGGTGGGAGAGGTGAACCGCGGCTTGCAGTGCATGTTTACCATGATGAATTGCGAGCGCCTTTCAATCGGAATTCAGGGGTTGGGCTGTGCAGAGGCGTCCTACCAAAGTGCGGTAGCCTACGCGCGGGATCGTGTGCAGGGTCGCGAAGCCGGAGTGAAAAGTACAATGGATGCCGATCCGATTATAGTGCACGCGGACGTCCGCCGGATGCTGCTGGATATGAAATCCACTACCGAGGCGGGGCGGGCGTTCGCGGTTTATTTGGGTATGCATCTGGACCAGGCTCAGTATGCACCCTCTGCGGAGGCGCGATACCAAGCGGATGCCATCGTAGCGTTATTGACTCCGGTGGCTAAAGCTTTCTTTACGGACCTGGGGCTGGACAGTACGGTTCTGGGGCAGCAGGTTTTTGGTGGTCACGGGTATATTCGTGAATGGGGTCAGGAGCAATTGGTTCGGGACGTCAGAATTGCGCAGATATACGAAGGCACCAATGGTATTCAGGCCATGGATCTGATCCAACGAAAAGTGTTCGCAAACCAGGGTGAAAGTCTGAAAACCTATTTGCATGAAATACGTCGGTTTCTGCAGCGGGATTGGCAAGGCGAGCAGGCGGATTTTGCTGATCAGCTGCAGCAGCGCGTGGCGCAACTGAGCGAGTTGACAGAGGTGCTGCTGCAACGCGCGCAACATTCCCCCTACGAATTAGGTGCAGCGGCGTGCGATTATCTGCATGTAGTGGGGTACGTAACCTATGGTTATATGTGGATGAAGATGCTGTCTGCCTGTGCGCCGAATACGGCTAGCCACCTGACTAAGCAGAAAACAGGTGCGTACTACTTTAAACGGGTTTTACCTCGCGTCGACAGTCTGATCGCATCCATACAGTCCGGCTCCGATCCAGTGATGTCATTGCTGGCTGAAGAATTTTGATGGCACCTGCATGCGGCACCTGCATCAGTTTTTATTTTTTATCTGTAAGCTGCCGGAAGCCTCTGCGTTGCGGGTAATTGTCAGGCTGTTGAACTCGCCTTGTGCGACATTTATTTCCAGCGGGTCATAGCCGGGCAGTAAAAAGTATCCTTTGCTGGCGTGCGCCGGGTTCTTCAGTTCGAAACTAAAGTTCTGCTTGTCGAGCGTTATGAGCTGATAATTGCCGGACGGAATGCTGGCCATATAAGTCGGGAGCACATCCCCGCGATTACTACGCAAAGTGGCTATAGTGTTGTCAGGCCAGCTCACTTTACCTGACCGGTGCTGCCTTGCTTGTAATTGTGTTATATCGGCAGTGAAATTCAGGTTAGGCACTTCGGCTGTGATGCGGTGACGGCCATAAGCTTTGCTTTTGATTGCAAAGGTATCGCCGTTCGCAACAACATACAGATTTTCAGTAAAACCGTCCTGATCCAAAACCACTTCAACATCCTGTGGCGGGCTCGAGCCATCTAATAAATACACCAAAGCAAAATCAGGCAGAGGCGCTTCCATATGGATTGAGCCCTGGAACCGTTTCGGGCCTGGGGGCGGCGTATTTAGGGGGATGTCTGCCTTTGCTTGGGTTGGTTTTGCCGGTGATGCCAGCGCGAGTTTATTCAGGTGGGTTTTGGATGTGTCCAGGCACGCGTTCAGTTGTTGCATACTTTGATGTATGAGTCGGGTTTGTGGCCAATCCGAGTAACGGGCTTTGTGGTCACTGTCATTAATTTTTGACCGGATTCGGTTGCGTGCTTTTAGTGCAGAGCGGTAATCGCCTTTGGCTTGTTCCAACGCAGCCGGAGTCACGTTTCTTATACGCTGAGAGATAATGGTGTTGCATTGTTTCAAACCACTATTAAGCGTATTGGAATAGCTTTTTAGTTTTAATTCTATGGAGCCGATCTGGATTAATTTGGCGTTGATGGTGTTTTTTATCTGAGAGGCGCATTGATCGCCTAGTTTGAGTTTATCTTCGATTGTCTTTTTTTGGCTTTGGTGCTGTGGCTTCTGTAGGGACGCCCACACGGCAGCATCGGCTAAAGCGGCCTGCTTGTACGAAATCGTGTTATTCAGTTTTGCGTTAACGGCGTTGAGGGTGTCGCGGTCCGGTGCGGATTTTCTCAGCTCGACGAGCGCGGTCTGGCAGGATTCAATATAACGGCTGCTTTTCTTCGTCGCCGATTCAATCGCTTTATCCAGAGCCAATTGCTGGTTGCTGAGTTGAGCGATCTTTGTTTCCAGCCTTTCACATTTCCAAATCTGGTTTTTAACGCTGAAAATAGTTTCAAGACTGGGTGCCGACGTGATCGCTTTATCCTTCAATGATTCAAACGCCTGGTATTGTATTTGCGCTTGCTTTTGGTCGCCTTGGTCCAGGCTGGTTTTTGCTTTTTCGCATTGGCTGAATGCGTTATCCATTAGCGGCTTTCCGAGTGCAATTTCCAGATCGGTAGCCACCCGCTGGCAGTAAAGAATATTACTTTCCATGCCACGTTCACTGCTGGTGAGTATGCTTTTATCGATCTTCGCTGCCGCCGACTTTATGCTTTTGTAACGCGCAAATTCCTGCTGCGCTTTGTCTGTATTGTTGCGACGAAGCGCTTCATTGGCTTGCGTGCAATGCACAAAACCGTCTAGGTAATGATTGACTGCACGATTGAAGCTGTCTTGGGCGGAACTGGTAGAGTCGCTATCTGCATAAACCGGGGCGAACAGTAACCAGCCCATCGACCCAAAGATGAGAGCTAGTAGATTACTATTTTTCATTTTTCTATTTGTTAGTGTCGGTTGAATATATATTCACTATGAAGCAAATTTAAATCAAAACAAGAGAGGCCAGGCCCAAAAAGAGGAAAAAGCCCATACTATCTGTAACGAACGTTAGTACCACAGATGAGCCCATAGCGGGATCTTTATTTAATCGATCCAGGGTGAAAGGGACGGTGATGCCGATAAAAGCGGCCAATATCAGGTTTATGGTGACGGCCATCATCATTACCAGACCCAGCATGGTGTTCTGATATAAGAGCCAGGCAAACAGGCCGAGTAATGTTCCCCATAGTAAGCCGTTCATCAAGCCGATGATCAGCTCTTTGCGATAAATAAAGGTGATATTGTCTCGATGTACCTGTTTGGATGCGAGCCCGCGAATGACCAGCGCGGCCGTTTGGTTGCCGGTATTGCCCCCGACGCTGGCAACGATTGGCATAAGAGTGGCCAATGCAACCAGCTGTTGAATGGTGTTTTCAAACAGGCTGATAGAGCGCGTCGCGATAAATGCAGTAATAAGATTGATGCAAAGCCAGGGCCAGCGTTCTTTCGCGCCGTCTATTATCGGGCCGAATAAGTCGCTGTCAGCACTCAGTCCTTCTTTTGCCAAAGCCTGGTTTTCTGCCCGCTCCCGTAAATAGTCCATGATCGACTCGACGGTTAGGCGGCCGATAATACGGCCTTTGCTATCGACCACCGGAGCAGAGATCAGATCGTAGCGCTCAAAAGCCTGGCCTGCTTCTTCCGCTTGATCGGTGGGCGAGAAGGTGACTACATCCTTGTCCATGCATTGTTCTATTTGGCTGTGCACCGGGTTGCGCAACAGATTGATGAGTGGCAGCACCCCGCTAATGTGGCGTAAATTGTTGACGATAAATAATTTGTCGGTTTGCGGAGGTAACTCGGTGTTGGAGCGCACCAGTTCGATGGCTTCATTGATGCTGATTGTCTCTGTAACGATCAGGCAGTCGCGGCTCATGATGTCGCCCACGGAGCCTTCTGCAAAGCTCATGGTCTGTTCCAGCCAGTTTCGCTCATTGGCTTTCAGTGATGCTTTTGCCCGGTTTAGTAAATCTTGTGGCAGCAGTTCCGCGATGTCGGATAGCTCATCGGTATCCAGCGTTTCCAGGATAGGCAGTAAGGTATCCGGTAGCGTCATTTCAATCAGGCTTTCGGCGATTGCCTCATTCAATTCTATCAACACCTCACCGGCAACCTCGTGGGAAAGTAACCGCCAGATGATGTGACGCTTATCGCTGGTGATCATTTCCAGCAGGTGAGCGATATCAGGGCTTTTAAGTTTGTCGACTTCGCGCTGAATTGCAGCTTGCTGTTGCCGTTGTAATAAATTTTCAATGACATCGGCGCGGTTCTGTTGCTGGCGGTGGGTAACCGACTGTACGACTGACTGCTTTTGCAGTAGATCCAGTAACGGGGCTAAACGCCGTTCCAGTTTGTTTGGTGAGGATAGATGAGAGGTGTTCATACAGCGACTATACCAGCAGACCTTTTGCTTATTGTACACAACCGTGTTACAGGAATAAGCAAGTAATAAAAAAGGACCGCAATGAAAGCGGCCCTTGTCTGTTGGGGGGGGTAGCCGGGGTTAGAAGCGCCAGGCAGCAGTCAGGCTCAGGTTTTCCAGTTCGTAGGCAGACTTTTCTTGCAGCATTATCCATTCAAGCCCGACCTGGAAGTTGCCAAAATTGACGTCAGCACCTACGCCATAGGATAAGTCCGATTCCGTATCGTAGTAGTTAGCATCGTGGGATTTGAGGTCAACCAGCGAGTAGCCGAGAACAACGTAGGGAAAGACCATGTCAGCGAACCGCATTCCGCCTTTGACATAAAAACCAATGTAGTTGTCGATGGCTAAGGCAACACCGGCAACGTTATCATCTGCGGTACTGCTGCCAAGACGCCCCTCGAGGCGGAAATTGTCATTGAGTTCGCCGCCGATAACCAGTGCAACACCTTCCGGCTCCAGGTCACCGAGGCCATCTTCGCTATAGGTGAACATGTTGTATTGAAGGCCGACATAGTTTTGTTCTTCAGCCATCGTCAGTTGTGAGGTGAAAAACAGGCCGCTTGCAATGGCCGTGGTGATGAGTGCTTTCTTCATTAGGAGATTCCTCTCTTCTCTTTTAATTTTTTATGTGCACCAGCGAGAGATCTATTCGCGTTAGCGCCAATATAGTAGAGATATGAGGATTCAGCAAAGTTGGGACAGTGGTGGTGTGGCCAATAATGAATTCAAAAGACCGCATCGGTAATAGTTTAATTCCGCATGCGGTCCGGTAGTGGGGGATATTCTGATCAGGGTTTCGGGTTGTCTTTCTCGTCCATTACTTTGGAAACGATCTGGCCGTCCTCCAGGGTTTCGAACATGTCTGACGCCAGTTCGCCGACGGTTTGATTGATCTGACGGATCTTGTCATACACCATGCCGATGGTTTGTTGGCTTTTGTCGCGCAACTTTTGTCCATCTTCGTCGAGTAGCCCGGATCTCTCAAGCGCCTCGAACGGCATGTCCGCAATGGATTTGTGAATCTCGGCAACGGTTTTAGCGCCATTGTCGACCGCGGTCTGAATCATGTCTTTTAGCAATTCAGCTTTATTCAGTATGCCCATCGTTTTCATTCCTGTGGTGTTTAAGCGGGTATTACCTCAGTTTAACGTATTCGTTACAGTGAGTAATACCCGCCAATGAAGCCTTACGCTTTGACCGACTTCGCCTTATCCGGAAACGAATACTTCCATACTCGATTGATTACAGTGCCGTACTGACGCAGAAACGGGCCGCTGTTGTAGGGTAGGTCGAACTTTTTGCAAATCGCCTCAACCCGCGGAGCCATTTCTTCGTAACGCTGAGCAGGGATATCCGGAAAAATATGATGTTCTACCTGAAAGCTCAGGTGACCCGTCATAATGTGCATTAACTTGCCACCGGTCAGGTTACTGGAACCTAATAATTGACGGTAGTACCACTCACCCCGGGTTTCGTTAGCGCATTCTTCTTCGCTGAAGGTTTGAGCCTGCTCCGTAAAGTGGCCACAGAAAATAATGGCTGATGCCCACAGGTTGCGACCCAGGTTGGCTAACGCATTGCCCAGCATGACTTTCCAGAAAAACGGACCGGCCAATGCAGGGAAGAAGACATAGTCCTTGAACGCTTGCTTGCTGCCTTTTTTTAGCAGGCCCTTCAAGTATGGCTTTTTCTCTTCGACATCGAAAGTACCGTCGCGCAGACGCTCGCTTTCCAGTTCGTGTAAAGCGACCCCCCACTGAAAGAAGATGCTCAGAGCAGCAAAATACACGATTTGTATGCTGCGGCCCGGATGCCAGGGGGTATCTTCTGACAGGCGTAACAACGAATAGCCGTAGTCCCGATCCTTACCGATCACGTTGGTGAAGGTGTGGTGTTCAAAGTTGTGGGTGCGTTTCCAGGAAGCGGATTCACAGGCAGTGTCCCATTCGAACGATGCGGAATCCAGTTTGGGGTCATTGGTCCAGTCATATTGACCGTGCATAACGTTGTGCCCGATTTCCATGTTATCCAGTATTTTGGAAACCGACAAAGCGCTTACACCCAGCATAAAGGGAACGGGGGTGAAGCTAAAATGGATCAGCGTGCGTCCGGCAATTTCCAAAAAGCGTTGTACACGAATAATATTCTTCATGTAATCGACGTCTTTCTGGCCCAGGTCGGCCCGTATGTCGTCCCGTAACGCGTCGAATTCTTGTTGCAGTTGCTGGAATTGCTCTTTGCTCAGGCGTTTACTTTTACGCGCGTAAGCAACGCTTTCCGGTTGCAGGTTTTCTATATTGGGTTGGGTTGCGGTCGTCATAATGCTTACTCCTGATCCTTATAATTCGACTTCGACATTACTGATCGGGGTGGATATACAAATCTGTATATCTTCCTGTCCGGTGGAAGACAGTTCGCCGGTAATGATGTTGCGTACCTGACCTGAATTCTTTTTACACTTGCAGGTATGGCAGATACCCATGCGACAACCTGCAGTTGGGGAAAGGCCCGCGCCTTCGGCCATCTCAAGCAGCGTGCCTGGCGCGTTGCTGGTGGTTTCCAGCGCGCTTTTACCAAAGGTAATGGTAACCGGCTCGCCTTCGACCCGTTTAACGGGTGGTAAACCAAACGCTTCTTCATGAGTCGCATTCAGGTCAAAACCTGCCTCAGCCAGTAGTTCTTTTGCAATCTCGCGAAAACGGTGCGGTCCGCAAATATAAATTTCTTTCGGCTTGTCACTGAGCAAAGCAGCTATATGCTCTGCGCAAATCGGGCTTTGCGGCAGCTTGTGTGAACTCTCGCTGTCGTCATAACTGGCGATCAGATGGCTGGTGAAACGGCCATTGGTTTGGCTCATGGCCTGAATCTGTGAACCGAAGATGAAATCCTGCCGGGTATTAGAGAAATAGAGTAAAGAGGCGGGCACCGGCATATTGTTCGCAGTCAAGGTTCGCAATTGCGACATGACGGGCGTGATTCCTGAACCTGCGGCGATGTAGCCAACCGGTGCATCGATGCTGTCGTTGAGGACGAAATCACCTTGGGCTCGGGAAAGGGTGATGACAGCCCCCTTGTCCAGATGCTCATGCATCCATCCGGTTATTCTGCCGTCCGGGACCTTTTTCACCGTAATAGTAATGGTTTGATCTTGCTGCCACTGATAGGGCGAAGAGGAAATTGTAAAAGTACGGGTATGGTTAACACCGTTTACGCTCATAGTGATATGAATGTGCTGACCCGCGACAAAGCCGTTCCAGCGCGATGTGGGTTTCATGACCCAGGTTTTGGTGTCGGCAGTTTCATTGATCACATCCAGAATCTGCGCCTTGCAGTCTGTGAAAGACCATAACGGATCGAGCCCCTCGACCAGATACTCAAAATACTCACCAGCGCGATCGCGGTTGAACAGGCTGCTGCTGAGCCAGGTTTTGGCCCGTTGGGTGATGGTGGTATTTTTTGAGTGCATATCTGTAGCTCCTCTCGTTATTGTGTGTACAAGTGTGCACTATTATGAAAACGAGTGTCAACGGTGCTGGGTAAAAATTTACTGCTAAAATAATAAAATATATTAAAAACAATAATATATAAAAATAATATTTGTGTTCATGTGTAAACTGATTCGTGTTTTAGGTGGTTTTTTTGAGGTCGGCGGTGGGACTTGGAGCGTCGCTTTTCTGGAAATGCATACATAAGTCGGCGTACAATCGCACACTGATTGAATGGCATCGTATAAAAACAACAGGCTCTGTGAATGAAGAACCGCCAGGAACGGAAATTACTTACCCGTCAATCGCTTATGAGTGCAGCGTTGGAATGGGTGGAAGAAGGCCAGCACTTTTCCAGTTTGAGCATCAGAGAAGTCGCCAAGCGAGCAGGGGTCGTCCCCACCGCCTTTTACCGGCATTTCAAGGATCTCGATGATTTGGCGCTGAATCTGGTAGACGAGCTGAGCCTGGTGTTACGCCAGCTCATGAGGGAAGCGCGTCAGAACCGGGGTGACCCCGGTCACATCATTCGGGATTCGGTTACACAATTCTGCGATTATGTGGTGAACCACAGAGTGTTTTTTCTATTTATGGCACAGTCCATGACCGGAGGGAGCACTGTGATTCGTCAGGCCGTGCGCAGCGAGTTGCAATATTTTGCCAAGGAGTTGGTGTCTGACCTGCAAAGACTGAATCTGTTATCCAATCTCAACCCCTCAATGGTGGATGTGGTCGCCGATCTGACCATTTCAAATATGGCCTTTAGCACAATCCAATTACTCGACCTGTCAGACGCCAGCCCCCAGGCACGAAAGGATTTCGAAACCCGCCTTACCCGCCAGCTTCAGCTGATTTTCCTGGGTGCATCCACCTGGAAAAGCGGGGTTTCCGAGTAAAGCATCATTGCATCCCCCCTGATTTGTAACCGGAACCTATCGAAACGTTGCGGATTGTTCCCGCAGTGTTGGCCAATGTAGGGAACTGCTGTGTTGGTGTGATCCTATCTTGTGGTTATAAGGTGACCAGGTAATATGGTCTGACAATAATAAGAACGGGGTAGTAAAAATGAAATTAGTCGCTTGTTTACTTGTTTTGTCGGTTATATCTCTCATTCTTTTTCGTGGCGCACTGCGTGTCATCACCATTCCTTTTAAATCCGTTCATTGCGAGGCGGATTAGCTCACAGGGCCTCCTCCTGTGGGGCCCTTTTTTTAATTCTACGAAGCGGCACAAATGATATATGTCGAAGTGCCCAGGCCGACATGCTTAATATGACCGCCAGCAATAAAAGGGTTTGCCACCCTTGAGCCGGTTTCAGTGTGCTTACCTCCACCATTGCCAATAAAACCAAATGCAGAATGTAAAGATTCAGGGCATTACGTCCCATCCAGTCCAGGGGCCTGTTGAGCATTTTTAATAGCGGGTGACGTGATGAGGCTTTGAAATGGAGTGCGACCATGAGTCCTGCCACTAATAGCGGTAGGGCGCGGCATACAAACACGGCAGCGTGGTTCCAGTAGCGTACGCTGCCAGTTCGGTCTGGTCCGTGATATAACCCAAAAGCGTCTTGCAAGGAATACCATACGCTGCTCAACCGGTTGCCGGGATAATAGTGGATTTGACTAACCGGGTGGGTGACCCAGGGCAGATCGGAGGCCAGTGCCCAGATGGCGACAGGCAGACTCAGCCCCAGCAGCAGCCACAAACCCTTCCAACTCAGGCTTTGCCATAGCATTCCACTCAGGGCACCAGAATAGGCAAACAGCACCAGTGGCACCATGCCTCCTGCTCCGGCATTCAACCCCACGATGCTCAGATTCTGTTGTTCCAAATACAGTGCGGCACTTTCCACCGCAACACTCAACGACAGCAAGCCTATCCAGGGGTGCGGCGTGACCAAGATGACTCCCGCACTTAAAATGCCGACGGCGATAATGGCAAGTACCCCCGAAGAAAGGAACAGATCCGGGATCTGAAACCCCTGGTCTGCGATGAAGAAAATCACTGAAATGGCATAGAGTGTAAACATGCGCTTACCGAGCCGGATTAACCAGCCCGATTTGCTTTCCCTGGAGCGGGTCCGCGATAGTACCAGGCTGAAACCCGCGATGAACAGAAACAGGGCTGAGATAATCGGCTCGATATATAAGGCGGACAGGAAAGGCCAATCCAGCCATCCCGCGTGTTCCGGGTGTGCCATTATTAAAGGGGTGCTGGTCTGAACCCGGGCGCTATGGGCCAGCATCATGAGCAGTACAGCTATTGCCCGGTAGATATTCAGTCCCGGAAAGTAATCTTTTCTATCAGTCATGACGGGCTTTCTTGTTAGTATGAGCGCCATTATAACCAGCCAAGCCGAAAAAGACGCTTTTAAACCCAATGCCGGAAACCAGTTCTGAAAATGTGATTACCCGTTATCTCGATGCCACCTGGATGGAGAGAGGACTCAGCGATAATTCGCTGCAATCCTACAGGCGTGATTTGCTGGCATACGCCGGATGGTTGGTAAAAGAGCGGGAGCGGGGGATTCTGCAAGCGACCGATCAATTGTTGAATGAGTATCTGGCGCACCGGTTTGAGCAGAAGTTCAATGCGCGTTCCACCGCGCGCTTCCTCTCGGCCGTAAGGGGCTTTTATCAATATTGCTTGCGTGAAGCGCTGATTGATCTCGATCCCAGTGTGAATATAGAGATGCCCAAGCTGGGTAAACCGTTACCCAAAACGCTCAGCGAAACCGACGTGGATGCGCTGCTGGCTGCGCCGGATACCGATTCCGACATCGGCCTCCGGGACAAAGCCATGCTGGAGGTGTTGTACGCTTGTGGGGTAAGAGTCAGTGAGTTGGTGGGGTTGAGTACCTATGATGTGAACATGCGTCAAGGTGTCATCCGGCTGATGGGCAAAGGTAATAAGGAGCGTTTAGTGCCTATGGGGGAGGAGGCGATTAATTGGTTGTCGCGATATCATCGCCTCGCCCGGGGTGCCTTTCTGCAAAACCCGGAAAGTGATGTGTTGTTTCCCAGCAGTCGCGGAGTTCAGATGACACGGCAAACGTTCTGGCACCGTATAAAGTATTATACGGTGGTGGCCGGCATCCAGAGCACGGTGTCACCACATACTCTGCGTCATGCGTTTGCAACTCATTTGCTGAATCATGGTGCGGATTTGAGGGTGGTGCAGCTTCTTCTGGGGCACAGCGACCTGTCAACCACCCAAATTTATACCCATGTAGCGAAGCACCGGCTGCAGGAAATCCACAAAAAGCACCATCCGCGCGGTTAACGGACTGGGGGTGGAACTTGTAAGCTATCTCGGGTCTAATGGCTTTAACATGCATCCAGCAGAAAATACCCAGTAGAAAAAGCGAGTTATTCATGATCAATCTGAAGTCGGTAATGGCTTTCCTAATGATGGTAGTCCCGTTTGCCCTGCAAGCGGCTGAGTCAAAACAAGACAGCGTTAAAGCACACTTTGTGAAAAAGTTCCCGCAAGTGGATGTCAGTGGGGTGTCTAAATCCGACATCGAGGGTATATTTCAGCTGGAAACGGCCAGTGGTGAATTGTTGTACGTCTCGGAAGACGGCAAATACATCATTACCGGGGATATGTTGAAAATCGACGGCTCGCAAATGGTCAACCTCAGTGAAGAATGGCGTATTGGCAAGCGCGTTGGTGCCCTCCATGCCCTTAAGGATAATGATATGGTGGTGTATCCGGCGAAAGGCGAAGAAAAAGGCGAGGTGCTGGTATTTACCGATACCAGTTGTGGGTATTGCCGGAAATTTCATACCGAAATCCCGCAATTGAACCAACTTGGTGTCACCGTGAAATACCTGGCATGGCCCAGAGCAGGCCTGCAATCGCCTGCCGGACAGACCATGGTGAATATTTGGTGTTCAAAAGATCGTCCGCACGCGATGACAGACGCAAAATCCAATAAAGAAGTGCCGGCACCCGCTGGTGTGATGTGTGACCAGAATGTATTACAGGACCAAATAAATTTAGGCCAGGAAATCGGAGTGCGGGGCACGCCGGCCGTTTTTTCCAATGATGGACGCCAGTTGGGCGGCTATATGAAAGCGGGTGATTTGGCGGACAAGCTGGGTGTGAAATAGTACTGAACAGCACCGCTTGCATAGCGTTTCTTTCTTGCGGGGTGGCGGTGGGCCACCCCGTCTCATTACCGCTCTTCCATTGACGATTCCCTGCCACATCAGTATCGTTCACTCTCTTTTTTCCAGATCCGTATAGCGCCTGCTAACGGGTGCCGGCGTTGAGTTTATTAAAGATAGTGAGTGACAGATCAAGTGAGTGAATTCCCCCGCATCGGACGTTTGCCCCCCTATGTGTTCAATATCGTCGGCGATTTAAAGAAACAGGCGCGGGCGAGAGGTGAAGATATCATCGATTTTGGTATGGGAAATCCGGATCAACCCACACCTCAGCACATTGTGAACAAATTAGTGGAGACCGTTCAAAGGGGTGACACCCATCGATACTCTCAGTCCAAAGGTATTCCTCGCCTGCGAAAGGCGATTTGTGACTGGTATTGGCGTCGTTATCAAGTCGAGATCGATGCGGTCGAGGAAGCTATAGTGACCATCGGGTCCAAAGAAGGTCTGGCGCATCTGGCGTTGGCCACCATGAATACCGGGGACACGGTGCTGGTGCCTAATCCATCGTATCCAATCCATCCTTATGGTTTCGTCATAGCCGGGGCAGATATACGCCATGTCTCCATGCGCCCGGAGGTGGACTTTTTTGAAGAATTGGAAAAAGCCATCCGCGAGAGCTGGCCTAAACCCAAAATGCTGGTACTGAATTTTCCAGGTAATCCCACCGCTGAATGCGTCGAATTGGATTTTTTTGAAAAGGTGGTGGCCATCTGTAAGGAGCATCAGATCTGGCTGGTCCATGATATTGCCTACGCAGATATTGTGTTCGACGGTTATCAAGCGCCTTCGGTGATGCAGGTGGCGGGTGCCAAGGATATTGCAGTCGAGTTTTTTAGTTTGTCGAAAAGTTATAATATGCCCGGCTGGCGAGTCGGCTTTTGCGTCGGAAACCCGACGCTGATTGGTGCCTTGGCGCGAATTAAGTCCTATATGGACTACGGCACCTTTACCCCTATCCAGGTGGCTGCAATCAGTGCGCTGGAAGAAGATCAGCGCTGTGTCTCGGATATTTGCGCGATGTATCAAAAGCGCCGGGATGTGCTTTGTGAAGGGCTGAATTCCATTGGCTGGCAGGTCACACCGCCCAAGGCCACCATGTTCGTTTGGGCACAGATACCGGAGCGATATCGTGTTATGGGGTCACTGGAGTTCAGTAAACTGCTGTTGGAGCAAGCGAAAGTAGCGGTATCCCCGGGACTGGGGTTCGGAGAATACGGAGACGATCATGTGCGCTTTGCATTGATCGAAAATGAACAGCGAATTCGTCAGGCAGTGAAAGGCATTAAACGCCTGCTGCAGACATAATAAAGAAAAATGAGGTGAATCAGTTGAAACCGGTGAACGTTGGCATAGTTGGGTTAGGTACGGTCGGTAGCGGTACATTTAACGTATTAAGCAGAAACGCTGAAGATATTGCCCGTCGTGCCGGACGGGCAATTACGGTAACCCATGTCGGCGCCCGTCGTGACAACCCGAATGCAGACACATCAGCAGTGAAAGTGTCGCGGGATGTTCTGCAGGTTGTTGAAGACCCTGAAATTGATATTGTGGTGGAGTTGATCGGGGGCACAACCCTGGCCAAAGAGCTGGTGCTGAAAGCCATCCATAACGGCAAGCACATTGTCACCGCCAATAAAGCGTTGATCGCAGAGCATGGAAACGAAATTTTCACAGCGGCGCAAAATAAAGGCGTTAACGTTTCGTTCGAAGCAGCCGTGGCTGGAGGCATCCCCATCATCAAAGCCATCCGCGAAGGGCTGTCTGCCAACCGTATTGACTGGGTCGCAGGTATTATCAACGGCACCGGCAATTTCATCATGAGCGAAATGGCCGAAAAAGGTCGTGAATTCGATGATGTATTAAAAGAGGCTCAGGAGCTGGGCTACGCTGAAGCCGATCCCACTTTCGATGTGGAGGGTATTGACGCCGCCCATAAGCTGACTATTTTAGCCTCTATCGCATTTGGGATACCGCTGCAATTTGAAAAGGTGTACACCGAAGGCATCACAAAAATCACCCGTGAAGATGTGTCGTTCGCTCACGAGCTGGGATACCGCATCAAACATCTGGGAATTACCCGACAAACGGATACCGGGGTGGAGTTGCGCGTTCATCCTACATTGGTACCGGCAAGCCAGTTGTTGGCTAATGTTGATGGTGTGATGAACGCGGTTATGGTACACAGCGATGCGGTGGGGCCTACGTTATACTACGGGCCAGGTGCTGGCGCTGAGCCAACCGCTTCAGCGGTTGTGGCGGACGTTGTTGATGTGGCGCGCGCGTTGACCACCGACCCGAAAAACCGGGTACCTCACCTGGCATTCCGCGCAGACAGTCTGAGCGATTTACCGATCCTGCCGATTGAAGAGGTGGAAACGGGCTATTATCTGCGTATGCATGCGAAAGACCAGCCGGGTGTTATGGCAAAAATTGCCTCGGTATTGAGCAAAGCCAATATTAATATTGAAGCTATTATTCAGAAAGATCAGGTGGACGATACCAGCCCGGTTCCATTGATTATGCTGGTACGCAAAGTGATTGAAAGCGAAATGAATGCGGCGCTGGACACGATCCGGGAATTGGATGTGTTGGTGGATGATATCGTGCGAATCCGCCTGGAAACCCTTGTACATTAATAGAATTTAAATTATCGGAACACCGATTTTTCAGAACATTGAATCAGTTGGAAACAGACTATGCCAAGTAAACGCTACACCGGGTTGATCGATAAATACCGTGACTATCTGCCAGTCCATGATGACACTCGATTGATCAGTTTGGGTGAAGGCCAGACCCCTTTGATCCGGCTGAACAACGTGCCACGGATTATAGGCAAGGACGTGGATATTTATGTCAAATACGAAGGCTTGAACCCCACCGGGTCCTTCAAAGATCGCGGTATGACCATGGCGGTGACCAAAGCAATTGAAGAAGGCAGTAAAGCCATTATTTGTGCGTCTACCGGAAACACCTCTGCAGCCGCAGCAGCTTATGCGGCTCGTGCCGGAATCACGGCGTTCGTGTTGATTCCCGAGGGTAAAATCGCCATGGGCAAATTGGCGCAGGCGATGATGTACGGGGCCATAACGTTGCAGATTCGCGGTAATTTTGATGTGGGTATGCAGCTCGTAAAAGACGTCGCTAAAGAGGCGCCGGTCACGATCGTAAACTCAATAAATCCGTTCCGCCTGCAAGGGCAGAAAACGGCAGCGTTTGAAATTGTTGAAGAGCTGGGTGCGGCTCCCGATTACCACTGTCTGCCAGTGGGTAACGCCGGTAATATCACTGCCCATTGGATGGGGTATTCCGAGTACAAAAAAGCGGGTATCTGTAACACAGCGCCCAAAATGGTGGGCTATCAAGCCAGCGGTTCGGCGCCATTTTTGCGCGGCGCAATGGTGGATGATCCTGAAACGGTTGCCACCGCCATCCGTATCGGTCATCCGCAAAGCTGGGACAAAGCCTGGATAGTACAGAAAGAATCCGGTGGTTGGTTTGACGAGCTGGAAGACCAGGAAATTCTGCAAGCCCAACGATTGTTGGCGCAGCACGAAGGGGTATTTTGTGAGCCTGCATCGGCTGCGTCCCTTGGCGGCGCAATTCGCGATGTCAAGAATGGCAAGATACCCGAAGGCAGCAAAATCGTATGCACTCTCACTGGGAATGGTTTAAAAGATCCGGACACTGCGATTGCCCAGTGTAAAAATGCGGTGATGGAAACCATCGATGCAGAACTGGCCTCGGTAAAAAACAGTATCCTAAAAAATATGTGAGTGTTTTGTATCGCAGCTTCACATGCTAGTGCCGGATACACTCGTGATCCGGCCCTGTCTCTGAATCACCTCCTTTAACTCAATAGGCGCACGATGCCGTCACCCGATAAAAAAATTTCCCATCGTATTGCGCCTTCCTGTAAGCCTGAATTCAGCTCAGATATGCCGCCGCTTCTGCAGAAGATTTATGCCAACCGCGGATTGAAAAGCGACGCGGAGATCGACCTTGGTTTAAAACACCTGTTGCCGGCGACCAGCCTAAAAGGGCTGGAAACCGCTTTGGACCTGTTAGTGAACGCGTTGCAACAGCAGCAGCGTATATTGGTCGTTGGTGATTTTGATGCTGACGGTGCAACCAGCAGTGCTTTGATGGTGCTGGCATTAAGGCAGCTGGGTGCGGAATCGGTGGACTTTTTGGTGCCGAACCGATTTGAGTTCGGCTATGGCCTCACGCCGGAAATTGTCGCGGTGGCGCAGAAAAAACAGCCGCAATTGATAGTGACGGTGGACAATGGCATTTCAAGCCTCGAAGGCGTTCGTGCAGCGAAAGCTGCCGGTATGAATGTGCTGGTGACTGACCACCACTTGCCTGGAAAAACGTTGCCGGAGGCCGATGCCATCGTGAATCCCAATCAGCCGGGTTGTGATTTCGCCAGTAAAAACCTGGCCGGAGTGGGGGTGGCATTCTATCTGCTGGCAGCACTTCGCAGCCGCTTAAAAGCTCTGGGCTGGTTTGAGCAACAGCACATCCATGAACCCAATATGGCGGACTTTCTGGACATCGTTGCTTTAGGCACGGTGGCTGATGTGGTGCCGCTTGACCGCAATAACCGTATATTGGTGCAGCAGGGCTTGATGCGTATGCGCGCCGGCCGGTGTCGTCCAGGCATCCTCGCATTGGCAGAAGTAGCAAAGCGGAAAATGTCGAACTTGTGTGCGGCGGATCTGGGTTTTGCCGTGGGCCCCAGATTGAACGCGGCGGGGCGGCTTACTGACATGAGCAAAGGCATTGATTGCCTTATGGAAGACGATCCGGCCAAGGCCAAAGTGCTGGCAATCACACTGGATCAACTCAACCATGAACGCCGGGCCATTGAAGGGGATATGCAGCAGCAAGCGTTGCATGCCCTGAGGCAGTTGCATCTGTCTGAAGCCAGTACGATGCCCTGGGGGTTGTGTTTATTTCGTGAGGAATGGCACCAGGGGGTGATCGGAATTTTGGCTTCCCGTATCAAAGAACAGTTTCATCGTCCCACCATCGCCTTCGCCCCCTCAGACCAGGGCGAGCTGAAAGGGTCGGCTCGGTCCATTAACGGATTTCATATTCGTGATGCCCTTGATGCAGTGGCCAGTCGTCACCCGGGCTTGATCGTTAAATTCGGGGGCCACGCAATGGCCGCGGGTTTAACCCTCCGGGCAGAAGATTTGACCCGGTTTGAGCGGGCTTTCGACCAGGAAGCAAGGCGTATTCTAAAGCCGGAAAACCTGACTGGCGAATTGATTAGCGATGGGGTATTGCAGGAAGCGGAGCTGGATCTATCGGTAGCGAAAATGTTGCGCGAGGCCGGCCCTTGGGGGCAAAGCTTTCCCGAGCCCTTGTTTGACGGTGTGTTTGAACTGCTGGACCAACGCATAGTCGGCGAGAAGCACCTGAAACTGACCCTCGGCTTGCCCGCCAGCAAAAGGGTAATCGATGGCATTGCTTTCAACGTAGATCTTGAGCGATGGCCGGACCGGAGTTTGAAACAGGTGTACTTGGTTTACAGGCTGGATGTTAACGAGTTTCGTGGCATTCAAAGCGCGCAATTGATGGTGGAATATCTGGCGCATCAACCGTAAACGGGATTTCCTTTCTTTTGGGCCAACCTAATCAGGTTTGACAGTGCCTGGGCCTGCCGAAGCGACATTGTGTGGAAAATTACCGGAACCCCGGAATAGTTGGGATCCTTTTCACACTATCAAATTTCTCACCTGGTGAAATCACCTGCGCCACATACACTGAATTGAAGGTTACAGTTTGTAACTGAATGGTATTGGAATGTAATGCGATAAGTGCCGCTGCCGCGGACATAAGGAAAAGGAAAAGCAGTCATGCCTCAGAAATTCAGAGTTAACGCCATCCTCGTGGTTCTCCTTGCAGTGAGTTCAGCCCTCACCGGTTCCATCGCGTCCGCGCGCACTTTAAGCGATTTGGACGCAGTACAGACATCCGCGTGGCAACGCACACTGACGCTGCGTATCGCCAAGAATCACTTGCAAATGGCGGCTAACATCGACTTTGTAGGGGCTTCAGCCCGCTTGGCGGCGACCATTGAGGAATACAACCAGGCGATGACTGAGCTTGAAATGAATACGCCGAATTCGCAGATGAACCAGAGAATGGTCAAGCTCCAAGGCCTATGGCAGAGCTTCCGTGCCACTGCCGAGTCGATCCCGGGCGAAGAATCGGTGGCAAAGATGCTGGATCTTAGTAATGACCTGATGTACGAAAATGATCGCCTGATGCGTCAGTGGCAGGCGCGGTTACCCCGAGGCGTGGGTGACAACATGGGTTTGGCCATGCACCAGAGCATGCTTTCAGAGCGCATCGGCTTGTTTTATGTGGCTCACTATTACGGAATGAACGACGCTTGGGTATTGGATGAATTGCAGCATAGCGTGTCGGCCTATGAGCAGGGCATGGACCATATCCTGGCGCAAGCCGACGCAGAGCCGGAAATGCTGAAGCAATTGGCCAGTAATTGGGATTACGCAAAGTTTGGCTTGGAGCAGTTTGATAATGGTCAGCTCGTGCCGTTGGTTATGACTGTGACTATGGAAAGTATGTATCACCAAACTAATACTCTGGGTGATGCCTATCATCTAAAAAGCCAGCTGGCGCTGAACGATGCTCAAGGTTTGGCAAACAGCGGTCTGGCGTCTAACTATACGGAATAGTGGGCCTCGTTCCACAATGGGTTCCAGAGACAACAAAGCCCCGTTCGCGGGGCTTTGTTGTTTTGCACGATAAGTTGACTCTACTTGCCGGTAAAGACAGCGTCCCTGCGCTCAAGGAAGGAGTTTATACCTTCCTTGGAGTCTTCACTGTTCATAACCGGGCTTAGGTCCGTCATAAATTGTTTCACCGTCGCATCCTGATCATGATAATGAGCTTCGCTGAAGCGGCTGGCTTTCAGGCTGCCTTGTACACCGAGCGGCGCAGCCCTCGCAATTTGTGTGGCGATTTCCATCGCTTTGTTAAATTGTTCACCCGGTTCAACCAGCTCCTGAACCATGCCCCAGCGATACGCCTCCTCTGCGCTCCAGCGGTTTCCGGTCAGTAATACTTTTTGCGAATTCGCCCAGCCGACTTCTCGTGGCAGGCGCATAGTCGCTCCGCCGCAAGGATAGAGGCCGCGCTGAACTTCCAGCATCTGAAACTGGGTGTCCGTAGCGGCAACCCGTATTTCTGTATTCAGTAATATTTCAACACCCCAGGTAAAGCAGTAGCCCTGAACTGCAATCACAACGGGTTTGTGATGGCGCTCTCCGGTCAAGCCCATGGGATCGATTTCACCATCAGCCACCGGAAAAGCATTCCCGCTCGCGAAGTGGGGCGCCCATTTATCGAGTTCTACCCCTGCGGTGAAGTGTTTGCCCGCTGCATATAATACGGCGACGCGTAATTCGGGGTCACTGTTCAATTGTGCTAATGCTTTGCCCATGTCGTGAAACATGTCAGGTGAAAGCGCGTTGTATTTGTCAGCGCGGTTGATATGGATTAATAGTATGTGGCCTTCTTTGGTGGTTTCGATATGTGACATGATGCCCTCAATGCTCAATTTTATTTGCCGGTTACTGTTAACCAACTACGGATTCGTTAGCCCTAGAAAAAATCCACTTGCATGGATCGACAGGTATCATCTGCGTTTTGCAGAAGCTGGCTCCAATGCTGTATTTTGGGTAATTCCCAGCGATAGAAATATCGACAGGCCTGTAGTTTACCTTTGAAAAAGGCAGAGTCCGGCTCCTTGCGTAAGCCTTTGACCGCTTCGGTAGCTTGCCATAACCACTGCCATGCGACAACGACATGACCGCTCAGGCTCAGGTACAAAGCGGCATTGGATAATCCGACATCCGGCCCTTCACTGTGAATCAGGCTACCCAGTTTTTGGGTGGTGTCTTGCATTAATTGTTGTGCTTGCTGCAGCTGTTCAGCGTATTCGCTAAGTTCAGGGAATTCCTTGGCTGTGTTTAGGGTATTTTGAATCTCCTGTACTAAACGCGCCAAGCCCTGGCTTTTCGATTGCCAGACTTTACGCCCTAACAAGTCCATCGCCTGAATACCGTGCGTGCCTTCATGAATCGGATTGAGACGATTGTCACGGTAAATTTGTTCCACAGGGTATTCGCGGATATAGCCGGCGCCACCTAATATCTGAATCGCCAATGAGTTGGCTTTGGGGCCGAATTCCGATGGCCAGGATTTAATAATGGGTGTAATCAGGTCGAGTAATTCGTGCAGTGCTTTGCGCTCGGCAGCGTCTTCTGTCACCGTGATTTCATCCACCAGCCGATTGCCATAAAGGCATAATGCAATGGCGCCTTCCGCATACGCTTTTTGAGCCAGCAGCATACGTTTGACGTCAGCGTGCTCAATGATGGCAAGGGGTTTGGATTCCGGGTCTTTGTTGCTCGGATGGCGACCCTGGGGACGCTCTTTGGCGTAGTTCAGGGATTCAGCGTAACCCCGGTAGCCAAGTACTGCGGCACCGAGCCCCACGCCGATGCGAGCTTCGTTCATCATCATAAACATGTATTTCAGTCCCTGATGCGGTTCCCCAATCAAGTAGCCAATGCAATCGTCATTTTCACCGAAATTCAAAACGGTGGACGTGGTGCCGCGATAACCCATTTTGTGCAGTAAGCCTGCGAGCTTAACGTCATTGCGCGAGGTGGGCTGACCGTTGCCGTCCACTAGCCATTTGGGAACAAGGAATAACGAAATACCTTTTACGCCGGCGGGCGCATCTTTAATCTTCGCCAAAACCAGATGCACAATATTGTCAGTAATATCCTGGTCGCCACCTGATATAAACATTTTGCTGCCCTTTATCAGGTAGTGATCCTGACCGGTGCGCAGCGCTTTGGTTTTGATATCAGCCAATGATGAACCGGTGTCGGCTTCGGTCAATGCCATCGTGCCTGCGGCAACGCCGCTCCGCATCAACGGTAGATATAAATCTTTGAGTTCTTCGCTGGCAAAGTGCTGAATCAGATTGGCAGCCGCCATGGTGAGAAACGGGTAGGCAGAGGAGGACGGGTTGGCACAGGTAATAAACCCGGTGCAGGCTGCTACAACGCTGCTGGGTAGTTGCATACCGCCATCATCAAAGCTCAGGCGCGCATTAAGCAATCCGGAATCCACAAAGTGGCGGAATGCGTCTTTTACTTCCGGTAGGGTGTGAACCTTTTCGCCGTCGAACCAGGGCTCCTTCTCATCCGCCAGATGGTTATGGGGCAGAAAATATTTCTCGGCTATTTGTTCTGCGGTATCAATGGTTTGGCGGAACGTGTCCAGGGAGTGATCCTGAAAGCGCGGGTGATTTAAAAGTTGCTCGGTTTTGAGCATGTTATAGAGCCAAAAATCCAGATCCTGGCGTGATAACAATGACATGGAATCCCTCCTGCATGACGGACTAAAACGAGTTATCGAAAGCCAATCATGTTTGCATTGAACGTGTAACTGTGTAATTGTCATTTATGACTAATACAGGGCTATTCTAGACAGCTATGATCAAAGTACGAATTCTTGGGTTTGATTACGCCTTTGCCACCGCGATCACCGGTGTCATTGATCTTTTATCAACTGCCGGTACGGCCTGGAATTTCTTTCAGGGCAAACGCTTGGCGCCGAAATTCGATGTGCAATTGGCAACCCGCGATGGTGCGCCGATCCGCTGTCTGAACAATATAACAGTAAATGCCCACCTTGGTTTTCAGCAGATCGGAGAAGTCGATTTGCTGCTGGTACCTTCGATCGGGGGGGAAATTGAAAAGGCACTGGCCAATAATCCGGACCTGATTGAGCTGGTGCGAGATTACTACGAGCGCGGTACCCAGATCATAAGTAATTGCACCGGCGCCTTCTTTTTGGCCGAAGCCGGTATTCTGGATGGCCGTAAGGCCACCACTCACTGGGCTCATGCAGATCGGTTCCGGCAACGCTACCCCAAAGTGCAACTGGTGCCGGAGCAGTTAATTACCACCGACGGTCGGGTTTTCTGTTCCGGCGGTGGCTCGGCCTGGTTTGATATCGGCTTGTATCTAATTGAGCTCTACATCGATCATGAAACCTCGGTGGAATCGGCGAAAGCGATGGTGCTGGATACCGGGCGCCATTCCCAGCTGACTTATTTCACTGCCCACCAGAACAAGTACCACACCGATGAAACGGTACGAGCGGTGCAGGAATGGGTGGATCAGCACTATTCAGACGACTTCTCTCTGGCGTGGTTGGCCAATCAATATGCGATGAGCCCGCGTACCCTGATCCGGCGTTTCAAAGCAGCAACCGGGGAGTCCCCGTTGACCTACCTGCAGTCGGTGCGCATCGAGGTAGCGAAAAAGTTCCTCGAAGCCAGCGCCCAGACCATCGCCGAAATAACCCAGAAAGTCGGTTATGAAGATGTCAGCTCATTTTCCAAAATGTTCAAACGTAAGGTCGGCTTGTCGCCAAGGGAATATCGCGGACGATTTAGTAAAAGCGCTCTAACCCCGCCTGCGGTCAGTGAATAAGAACGTACTGGATACCGGGAGCCTAGATCGGTAAAATACGCGGCTTTCCGGGTTCGGTACTCTTTGGCGTAGTGGCTGTGGGCGCCGGTCTCGTTTCGCGGAATAATCAATAACCGACACACCAAAAGCGGGTACACAGTATTCATGGAAATTAATCCGATTCTTAATAAAATCAAAGATCTTCAGACACGCGGAGACGCGTTGAGGGGGTATCTTTGACTTTGATACCAAATTTGAACGCCTGGACGAAGTAAACCGCGAGCTGGAAGATCCGGCAATCTGGAATAATCCGGACCGCGCGCAGGAGTTGGGCCGGGAGCGGGCCTCGCTGGAAATGACCGTTAACACCCTGACCAAAATCAAAAGCAGCGTCTCTGATCTGGGGGAATTGCTGGAGATGGCTGTGGAAGAGAATGACGAAGCTGCAGTAGAGGAAGTTGAGGCGGAGCTAGATGCAGTTCAAGCCGATGTGGCTAAGCTCGAGTTTCTGCGCATGTTCTCCGGCCAGATGGACGCTAATAATTGTTACCTGGATATTCAGGCTGGTTCGGGCGGCACCGAGGCGCAGGACTGGGCAGATATGTTGCTGCGGATGTACCTGCGTTGGGGTGAGCGCTCTGGTTTCAAAACCGATCTGATTGAAGTATCGGATGGCGATGTGGCAGGTATAAAGAGCGCGACGATTCAGTTTCAGGGTGAATACGCCTATGGCTGGTTGAAAACCGAAACCGGCGTTCACCGGCTGGTTCGAAAATCGCCGTTCGATTCCGGTAATCGCCGTCACACTTCGTTTGCTTCGGTTTTCGTATCGCCTGAAGTCGATGACAATATCGATATCGAAATCAACCCGGCAGATTTACGTATCGACGTGTATCGCGCCAGTGGTGCGGGCGGTCAGCACGTTAACCGGACAGAGTCTGCGGTACGGATAACCCATGTACCGACCAATACCGTGACGCAATGCCAAAACGATCGCTCGCAACACAAAAACAAAGATCAGGCCATGAAACAGTTACGGGCCAAGCTGTATGAGCTGGAAATCCAGAAGCAAAACGTAGAAAAGCAAGCCATGGAAGATGCTAAGTCTGATATTGGCTGGGGCAGTCAAATTCGTTCCTATGTGCTGGACCAATCGCGCATCAAAGATTTGCGTACCGGAGTGGAAAGCTCCAATCCGAACGCCGTATTAGACGGTGATCTGGATCCTTTTATCGAAGCCAGCCTCAAATCTGGCTTGTAAACCCGTTACCCGAAAGGCGAAGTCATGAGTGATAAGCAACAACAGCAAGCTGCTGAGCAAGACGAAAATAAACTGATCGCAGAGCGTCGTGCAAAGCTGGCTAGCAAGCGGGAAAAGGGCAATGCGTTTCCCAACAGTTTTCGCCGCGAACAATATTGTTCCGAGCTGCAGCAGCAATATGGTGAAAAAACCAAACCGGAATTGGAAGAGGCAGGCATCCGTGTCAAAGTCGCGGGTAGGGTAATGCTGAATCGTGGAGCATTTATCGTGATTCAGGATGTGACCGATCGCATCCAGTTGTATGTAGACCGTAAGGGCCTGGAACAGTCGGTGCTGGATGATATCAAGAGCTGGGATCTGGGGGACATTGTCGGAGCCAGTGGCGTATTGCATAAATCCGGTAAAGGCGACTTGTATGTGCATATTGAGCAGTGTGAACATTTGGTAAAGTCGCTGCGCCCGTTGCCGGATAAACACAAAGGCTTATCCGATCAGGAAATGCGTTACCGTCAGCGTTATGTGGATCTGATCGTAAATGACAGTGTGCGGGATACGTTTCGCGTTCGCAGTGCGGTGGTCGATGGAATACGTGATTTTTTACGTGAGCGACATTACCTGGAAGTGGAAACACCGATGATGCAAGTGATTCCCGGCGGCGCCACTGCACGCCCGTTTTCTACCTATCATAACTCGCTGGATATGGAGCTGTTTCTGCGTATTGCGCCGGAATTGTATTTGAAACGATTGGTGGTTGGTGGTTTTGAGCGCGTATTCGAGATTAACCGTAACTTTCGCAATGAAGGCCTTTCCACCCGGCATAATCCCGAATTCACCATGGTGGAGTTCTATCAGGCCTATGCAGATTACAAGGACCTGATGGATTTAACGGAAGAAATGCTGCGTACTATCGCACAGAATGTATTTGGGAAAACCGCGGTGGATTATCAGGGCGAAACCTATGACTTTGGCGCGCCGTTTGTGCGTATGACCGTGATCGAATCCATTCTGCATTTCAATGCCGATATATCGTTGGAAGATATCGACACCATCGAACGTGCACGGGTGGTTTGTGATCGCCTCAGCATTCCAGTGAAAGCGTCCTACGGTTTGGGTAAGCTGCAAATCGAAATTTTCGAAAAAACGGTGGAGCATCTGTTGAAGAATCCAACCTTCATTACTGAATATCCTACCGAGGTTTCTCCGTTGGCGCGACGCAATGACGACAATCCGTTTGTCACCGACCGCTTTGAGTTTTTCGTTGGCGGGCGTGAAATCGCAAACGGCTTTTCTGAATTGAACGACCCAGAAGATCAGGCCGAGCGTTTTCAGAACCAGGTCGCTGAAAAAGACGCTGGGGATGATGAGGCAATGCACTACGATGCGGATTATATTGCGGCACTGGAATACGGTATGCCGCCAACGGCCGGTGAAGGGATTGGTATTGATCGCCTGGTTATGTTGTTCACCGATTCTCCTTCTATCCGCGATGTGATTTTATTTCCTCATATGCGTCCGCAAGGGTAAGCCGAATCATTTCGGTTTTTGTTTTTTTACGGTGAGAAACCCTCTGCTACCGTCGCTTCTTGGTCTGCTTCACCAGCAGCGAAGCGACGGTGCGGAAGGAGTTAGCGCCCATCAGCTTTTAGTTCGATTGGCAGAGCACCCGGCTTTTTCAGAGTTGGCGCCAACACCTCAACTGCAACTGTTTCAAAAAAACTTTTTGTTGATGAACGGTTTGTATCAACTTCAATCCCGCCTTTGGCAAGAAGAGCAGTTGTTCCTGTCGATCTCAGTGCTTCATATTGAATTGCTTTCGCCGGGACAAGGTTTGGGGCAAACTCGGCTGGATGAAGCCTCTGCTTTGCGTGAATATTATCTGGATTGGGAAAATTTCGGGCAGACTGAAGGCGGTGTGGAGAAGCTTTTGGATTCGTTCTGGACGCTGTTCGGGGGCTCCGAACAGCGTCAGACTGCATTAAAACTACTGGGGCTGGACCAGGATGTCACTGAGCAACAGATAAAAAAACGCTATCGGGTACTAGCTGCACGCTATCATCCGGATAAAGGAGGAGATGAAATCCGGTTTATCGAAATCAGGCAGGCCTACGAAACGCTTATCAAATCCTGAAAAGATCAGCGCGTGCTTCGTCGGAAAGGGTACAAAGTTTTTTAAAAAGCAGGCTCGTGGGCGAACCTGCTTTTTGGTGTTGCTGTCTAATGCCTAAGCGTTAGATGGCAACGATGTTCTCAGCTTGTGGGCCTTTCTGACCTTGGGTCACTGTGAACTGAACTCGCTGTCCTTCGATTAACGTTCGGAATCCAGAGCCTTGAATGGCACTGAAGTGAGCGAAAACGTCAGGGCCGTTATCCTGTTCGATGAAACCAAAACCTTTGCTTTCGTTGAACCATTTAACGGTACCAGTAGTAGTTGACATAATCTAATCCTATTCGAACATTTGAACTTTGCCTGTCATGGCGCTTTAGCTGAGAAGAGGTAGTGTACTTATGATTAACAGGACGAGGTTCTACTGATGGGACTTCGTAACAATTGAACATAAAGACTAGCCGGCTTTCCTAGCTAGGATTCAGAATATATGGATTAAGAGGAATGTCAACGATTCTTTTGGGATCAAAATCCGGTGCAATAAACGACGCCAATCAACGAATTTTTATGTTCGATTTTGGAACGGTTTTCAAATAGTTATTGCCACTTAGGGGTGCAGAACAAACTGGTATTGCGCCAAAATAAGGATGTGAATATTTGATGACAGACCGAAACCCGTACGATCAATTGTCAAGTGCACTACTCACTGAATCCGGCCTTAATATGCAGGCGGTTTTCGCACTTGATCAGTTGCCATTGTCGATCAAAGAAAGCATCCGGTCTAAGGTGCCGGAATTGGGTAGTGGGGGTTCTTTGCTGCTGGTGGGAAATGGCGGTCCGTTCTTTTGGCGTTACCTCAATAAACGAAAACGTCCATTAATTGACCCTGTGGACCGGGTTGCGGTGCAACTGGTAAATCAATATGTTTCAGCGCAGTGGCCGCAAGCGAACGCGCGTTTTTTATATCCCGGTAAGCAGGTGCCGGATCTGCAGCATCTGGGCAAACTGGCCGGATGGCATCACGACTCCCCGCTTAAAATCGGAATTAATCCGACCTGGGGATTATGGTTTGCTTACAGGGCATTGGTGGTGTTGGATAACGAATTGCCGGTAACCAGCAGGGTGCTTTCCGATTCCCCGTGTGACAGCTGTGTTGGAAAGCCCTGTATACAATCCTGCCCGGCTAATGCGCTGGAACCAGGAGAGGATTACCTGAAACGGTGTGGACAGTATCGTGTCCAGGCTGCATCAAGTTGTAAATCAACCTGCCTGGCCAGGTTGGCATGCCCCGTACAGGTGCGATCGCGTTACGACCAATCGCAAATTCATTTTCATTACACACATTCACTTGAGCATATCCGCTAAGTTGGGTGCAGTGGGGCGGTTTTGTGTTTGACGGTTAAAGGCTGGTACACTAGCCACAGATTTTTGACAACAATAGAGGAAGCACTATGGATATCCAGAAAGGCCGAGTAGTCGGAATGCACTACACCCTAAGAAACGATGAAGGAGAAATCATTGACACCTCTGAAGGTCGTGAGCCATTAGTTTTCCTACAAGGCTTTGGCAATATTATTAATGGGCTGGAGTCCGAACTCGAAGGAAAAAATTTAGGCGATAAACTGGATGTCGTGGTTGAGCCGGAGCAAGGCTATGGTGTGCGTCACGAACAACTGATTCAGCGTGTACCCAGTAGCGCTTTTGAAGGGGTTGATGAGTTGCAGGTGGGCATGCAGTTTCAGGCCCAGACTGAGCAAGGCCCGGTTCCGATCCGCGTAGTCGAGATCAATGGCGAAGAAGTCACGATTGATGGAAACCATGAATTGGCCGGTGTGCGTTTGCATTTTGCGGTGAGCATTGAAACGATTCGTGAAGCATCGAAAGAAGAACTTGAACACGGCCACGTGCATTAATCCACTTCCGCTTTGAACACCCGCGAGCCCGGCCTGAGTTGCCGGGTTTTTTTCGTGGAACTAAGTCAATAAAGCGTGTTTATCTACTAACAACGACCTGAATCCCCTACCAAGCGCGAAAGGAAACCCATGATCACTTTACATCATCTTGAAAATTCTCGTTCACAACGTATTTTATGGTTGCTTGAAGAGCTGGGATTGGAATATCAGATTAAGCATTACAAGCGGGATCCGAAAACCAACCTGGCGCCACCGGAATTGGTTGCGGTGCACCCGCTGGGTAAGTCTCCTGTCATTACCGATGATGATCTGACTATTGCTGAATCCGGTGCTATTGTTGAATATCTGGTACATCGTTATGGTAACGATGACTGGAAATTTGAACCCGGTACCCAGCAATGGATAGATTATAATTTCTGGACCCATTACGCCGAAGGCTCTGTAATGCCGATGTTGGTTATGACGTTGGTTTTCAACCAAATAAAGAAGGGCCCTATGCCGTTTTTTATTCGTCCCATCGCCAAAGGCATAAGCAATAAAGTCATGAGCGGATTTGTACAGCCGAATGTCGATAAGCATCTGACATTGATTGAAAAAAGTCTACAAGGTAAAGAATGGTTTGTTGGTGAGCGGTTAACGGGTGCGGACATCCAGATGATCTTTCCTATTGAAGCCGCTGCCGCCCGCAACACGTTCGCCAACAAATATCCAGCCATGCAAGCCTATATGGCTAAGGTGCATGCACGTCCGGCCTACAAGAAAGCATTGGAGAAGGGTGGGCCTTACAAGCTCATGAAATAATTTGAAACCAGCGCCTTATCCAGATAACGAAGCAGAACGACTTCAGGCACTCGAACAATATAAAGTGCTCGACACTGACCCGGAACAGGGTTTCGACGCCATCGTCCGGTTAGTGGCGTATATCTGCGATGTTCCGATTGCGCTGGTAAGTCTGGTGGACGATAACCGGCAATGGTTTAAAGCGAAGGTCGGACTGGATACCGCTGAAACCTCCCGTGATCTGGCTTTCTGTGCCTATGCGATTCACCAGGACGCGCCATTTATCGTGGAGGATGCATCACGGGATGAACGCTTTGACAGAAATCCGTTGGTGACAGGGGATCCTGGTATACGCTTTTATGCTGGCGCGCCTTTGCGAACGCCAAGCGGGTTTCGTATTGGCACGTTATGCGCTATTGATACCCAACCAAGAAAATTAAGTGGCGACCAGATTGATGCGTTAAGAACGCTCGCCGGTCACGTTGTTGATTTGTTCGAATTGCGGTTGAAGTACGCGGAAGCGTTAACAATGAATGAGGAGCTGGTTCAGCAACAAGAAAAAATAATTGCATTATCAGAGCAACGTAAGCGATTTATGGCCAATTTGAATCACGAAATGCGCACACCGCTGAATGCGATTATGGGCTTCAGTAATATGTTACGGCAAAGAGTGCAGGGTTTGCCTGTGCCCGAGTATGTTCAGGATGGCCTTAGTCTGATTCAGCTTTCTTCCAAACATCTTTTTAATCTCATCAGTGACGTGTTGGACTTGTCCAAAATGGAAGCGGGAAAAATGGATGTTGTGGCGCTGCCTTTTAACCCCAATACCTTATTGAGTGAAATCCTTCTGATCAATACTGAGCAGGCAATGGAGAACAAAATTGCATTGCATCTGCATGTTGACGATTCTGTACCATCTTCTTTGATGGGGGATGAGCGTAAAATAAGTCAGGTTTTGCTGAATGTGATTTCCAATGCGATTAAATACACCCCCGAAGAAAAGACCGTTAATATCAGCGCGGAATACACCTCAGGCTGGCTCGATGTTGTTGTAAAGGATGAAGGCATCGGCATTGATAAAGAGCACCTTGATCGAATATTCGATGAGTTCGAGCAAATACCCAATACGCTGTCTGGCCGCAGTAAAGGAACCGGGCTGGGACTTTCCATTGTAAAAAAACTGGTGAGCGTTCTTGGCGGTCAGGTCAACGTAAAAAGTGAACTGGAGCAGGGCACTGTTTTTAGTTTGCGGTTTCCGCTTCCGGTTGCAGCCGAAAATACGTAATCTCAAACGCGCTCTGATTCCCCTATAAATTCGATGTCGGGTAACGGCTTTAAGTAGTTGTCTATTTGTGTTTGTTTCTCGACGCTCGTCAGTCAGTATCCTTACATTTCCCTTCTTATAGCAAAAATACTTACCCAGTTCACAGTTTGAGAACTCAAAATAAATCACAAATTGACATGATGCGTTGTCAGAATATATTTTGACATTCGCTGTTGTCAGTAACCGGTCGGGGTTGCCCGTCATTGCAGAAATAAAAATTATTCCGGCATAAGAGCACCAATAAGAGGATGCATTCATGAAAAAGAATTTTAGCCGCCGTAAATTTATAAAGAGCACAGCATACGTTGCCGCTGCGGCAGGTATAACGACTACTTTGGGGTGTGGTGGCGGTGGCGCTTATACTATCCGCTCGAGTAAAAAAGCCGTTGTTATCGGATCCGGGTTCGGTGGGTCGGTAGCCGCGCTGCGATTGGGTCAGGCTGGCATTTCCACGGCTTTAATCGAGCGCGGCCAACGTTGGGATTACACCGGTCCGCAAAGCTTTCCAACCATAGCGGATCTGTCTCAGGGTGACGGCAGAACTACCTGGTTGGGCGAGGTGGACGCGCCGTCCGGCCGGGTGCCCGTGAATCGTTATACCGGCATGATGGAACGGGTTGCCGGTGACACTGTGGATTCCGTTTGCGGAGCAGGTTTGGGGGGCGGTTCTTTGGTTTACGGCGGCGTTCTTTTGCAGCCCAGGGAAGATCTGTTTGCCGATGTGTTTCCCAATATCAGTTATTCTGAAATGAACAGCAAATATTATCCCAAGGTTCTGGACCTGGTCAGTGGCGGCGCTATTCCTGACGATATTTTGAATAGCCCCACTTACGCGGCTAAAAAAGCGTTTATAGAAAATGCCGGTGCCGCGGGTTTGACCGTGGTGCGCAGTCATGTCGGCTTCGACTGGGATATTATTCGGAAGGAAATAAACGGTGAAATCCCCGCGGCGGCGTCGATCGGGGAGTATGTGTTCAGTTGTAATAGTAATGCCAAAAACACATTGGATAAGAACTATATATCGTTGGCGGAAAACACGGGTAAAGTGGAAGTGAACACCTTACATAACGTCACCGCCATCACCCGGATTGGCTCCCGGGGAGCATACCAGGTACATTGTGAGATTCTGAGCAATGAAGGCGAAGTGGTTATGAACCATATCATTACCTGCCAGCATGTTTTTATGGCCGCCGGTTCCCTGAACACCACAAAACTACTGTTAAAAGCCAAAGCGCTGGGTGATCTTTCCGGCATCAACGCCGAGGTTGGAAGTCATTGGGCCGCAAATGGCGACGAGCTAATGGCCAGAGTGGGTGTTACCTCGCCCATTGGGACTATCCAGGGCGGACCCGCCAGTATCGCCGCATGGGACCTTAACAACTCCATCAAGCCGGTTGGATTTATGCACTCGCCTTCGAATGCCCGGCCGGGTCAACCACCCACGCAAATGCAACTCGGAATGTGCGTGTCAGACCAGACCGGAACCCTGACGTATAGGCAAGATTCTGACAGTGTGTTTGTTAATTGGCCTTTGGACGCAAATACGGTATCGCAACAGGCACGCCTGGAAGGCTTGCAGAAAATTGCTGCGCAAAGTGGTGGCCAGGTACTGCAAAACTCCGACTTGGGAAGACCGACCATGTGGCATCCGCTCGGTGGCGCAACCATGGGGCAGGCTACCGATGGTGAAACCGGAGAGCTTTTGGGGCAATCAAACCTGTTCGTAGTGGATGGTGCGTTGATGCCCGGATCCACCGCTGTGGCAAACCCGTCGCTGACAATTGCGGCAAATGCCGAGCGTATTATGGAAAATATCATCGCGAAGATTTCGTGAAATTAATGAATCGAAGACTCTGTGGTTTAACTCAAGGTTAATTTCGCTTCTGATCTGACGGCTCCATTTCAAAATCAAAGCCTGGTTTTAGCCAAAGGTTAAAATCAGGCTTTTTCCCCTCGCGGAATTCCGCAATATTTACCGTTAACAGCCTGTGATAAACATAATATAGTGGAATCCCCTCGTCACCTTCCGGAATTCCGCTTTGCCTATGCGTTGGCGCACTATTAAATCTACCGGTCTGCCCGTACTGATGATCGCGCTGTTATCCCTCTGGTCAATCTCTCCTTATGGTTTGCGGATCGAAGAACGTTTCGGATTAGAGGCGCTATTTTGGCTACGAGGACCGATAGAACCTCCTCCCGGAGTGGTTGTGGTCGCCATAACAAAACACAGCGCTAAGGCGCTGGGCCTATCGGATAAACTGTACGAATGGTCCCGTGATATTCATGGCAAGCTAGTGGAAAATCTGACTCAGCTTGAGGCAGGAAGGATTGCCTTCGATGTATTTTTTGAGCATGCCCGGGACCAGGCCGGGGATAAGCATTTTGAACGAGCGATACGGGGCGCCAATAATGTTTTTCTGTTTGTCAGGGCGGAGCGTGAATTTCTGGATGTGGGAGGCCAGATGGAAGGGGAGTTACAAACGTTGCTGTACCCCTATGCCCCCTTTGCTCGTGCTGCGATAGGCACTGCTCCGCTGATTTTGCCCAAGGTTCCGGCCCGGGTTAACCGTTTCTATCTGCGGCTTCCAGGCCATAGCGAACGGTCTACTCTGCATGCTGCAACCTGGCTGTCCGAACAAGCTAATCCGGCGTTGGCTGCGGAATACCTCGCGTCACTTCCGGTTATGCCCTTGTTGAATTTATACGGGCCACCGCGAACCATCACTACTGTGGAGTTCTCTCAAGTCATCCAGGATCCATCCTCCGTGGCGGAATTAATTGCCGGAGCAACGGTATTTGTGGGTTACTCTGCCAATCAGCAACCGGATCAAAAGGACGGTTTCTATACCGCCTTCACCAGTCCCCAGGGTCTTGATATCAGCGGTGTGGAGCTGGCCGCTACGGCTTATGCCAATCTTGCGCAAGGCCAATTTCTGAAAGAGTGGCTACCTGCCTATAATGGTCTGCTGGCTTTTCTCTATGGTTTGGTGGTTTATTACTGTAGTCGCCGTTTTGCTCCGTTGGGTTCCGCAATTGCCGTCGCGGGACTGGCAATCAGCATGAGTGTCATTGTTTATCTTTGTTTCGGGTTTTATCAGCTTTGGTTGCCCTGGTTTCACACGGTAGTGGTAATGACCCTGCTCTGTGCCACGGTGGGCATGTGGCTACGCAGCCGCGAATCGGATTTTCAACAGCGGCTATTACATTGGGCGTTCGGAAAATACCTCCCGCAAGAGGAATTGCAAAAGCTGGTGGCGGGTAAAAGCCTACCTGATAGACGGGATTATCATCACAGTGTCTGTCTGGTTACAGACGCTCAGGGTTTTTCCCGTTTGTCTGAACAATTGAGTCCGGCGGCATTGGCTGATTTGATGCAGGAATATTATTACAACCTGATTCCTCCGATCCGCCAGGCCGGTGGTATTATTTCGGATGTGGCGGGGGATGGTGTTATTGCGCTTTGGCCGCACTTGAGCCCCGGCACCTCATGGCAAACGCTACACGCAGTAGTGAAAAAAATTAATAGCAATATTGATAACTTCAATCAGGTGCATCCGGACCTGCAACTGCCCACCAGGATAGGAATTCACGCGGGTGAAATCGTGTTGGGTCATTTTGGGGCATTGGATCATCACGAATTTCGGGCGATGGGGGATATCGTGAATACCACATCCCGATTGGAAGGCGCTAATAAGATGCTAGGAACGCGTGTCTTGCTGAGTGAGGAATGCGTCGATAAAGAAGACGCACAACTGCGCGATCTGGGTCGATATCAGTTTGTCGGGAAAAATAATCCGTTGCGCTTATTTACTTTATGGGAAAGCCCAGAGGCAGAACTGAAAGGCTTGTTCGAGAAGGCCAGGGAAAACCTGGAAAAGGGTGATCTTGCGCAGGCAAACGAAAAATTTCAGTGCTTGCTAAAGCGATTTCCAGAGGACGGGCCCACGCAGTTTATTGCGGGTGTGTTGAGTGAAATTAAACCAGATAGTGAAATAAGCCATGGGCTTGAAAACGGCATCATTCAATTTAAGTCAAAATAAACTGCGCCAAAAAGTTCCCCTCATTTTTATGCAATATTCACACGTGCCTAGATTTAGAAATAAAAAGTCAGCACAATGGCTCCAACCCGAATGAACTGGGTTGTTGGAAAGCGAAAAAAATCGGATAGCAGTATGTCTGTTCGGAAAGAGCAGCGTAATAAAACCAAGTCACCAATGCATGAGGCAACTGTCTGTCATGGCAAAGCGTGTTACCAGGAGGCTGCTGTGTGTGTAATTAGAATTACGTTAATTATCGTGATCCTTTCATTCCACTCCTATGTATTCGCCTGCGATGAATGGGTTGCACGAGTCGTCTCGTTTAATGGTTCTGTCACCGTTGCAGGTCCGGATAATTCAGTTGATAGGGTTGGCGTTGGTGCCCTGATTTGTCCCGGATACAAATTGATTATAGGCCAGAACAGTCGCGCGGCTCTCTATCTAAGTAACAATACTTTTGTGCGTTTAGACCAAAATTCAGTGTTGGCGTTTCCCAATAAAAACAATGACGACGGTTTTTGGGTCGAATTAAAACAGGGTGTCGGCCATTTCATTAGCCGTATCACCAAGCGATTCGAAGTAGAGACGGCGTTTGTTAATGCATCCGTAGACGGTACCGAATTTTTGGTCTCAGTTGATGCCAATCAAAGTAGCATCAGTGTCGTAGAAGGCCGGGTTACCGCGGCAGGAGACAACACGCTTCCGGCGCAGGCGGTGACATCCGGACAGATGATTGTCGCCAAATCAGACTATTCGCCCTATCAAGTGACTCGGGTGCAGGCGACTGATCGGGTGGATTGGGCCATCTTCTATCCACCGCTGTTTGCTTTAAATCAGCTCGAGGATCGTAAAGCGCAACCAGTATTGGAGCAGGCTTCGGCTCAGCTTAAGGATCAACGTCCTGATCTGGCATTGGCAATACTGGGCGCGGCTGACCAAAGCCTGGATAGCATTCGCGTCGCGACTGCTGCAGTTCAGTTGTCGGTGGGGCGGGTCAACTCTGCAGCCCAAACCCTATTTGATCTAAAAACGGCGGATGCTCTGGCCTTGCAAAGTGTTTTGCTAAGTGCAAGCAATAAGGTCGCAGAAGCAACGCAAACTGCCCAACAGGCGATTAAACAGGATCCACGTTCTGCAG